>JANPIY010000253.1:0-3148 GCA_031425255.1 Planctomycetota bacterium | reverse complement strand
CAGCTCGAGCAGGAGATCACCCTGGATTTCCAGGACCACGATCTGGTCGATGTCGTCGACTTCCTGCAGAAGCTGACCAACGTCAACATCGTGCTCGACCCTCAGGTGGTCGCCATGGCGCCAGCGCCGGTGACCTTGCGCGTCGAAGCGATGAAACTGCGCTATGTCGTGGACTTCATCATGAAGCTCACAGGCCTGAGCTACACCTTGCGCGATGAAGCGCTGTACATCACCAATACCGCAGGCCTGCGCGGTGATGTCTTCATGAAGCTTTACGACATCCGTGATCTGACCCATGCGATGGCGAGCTTCCCTGGCCCGGACCTCGACATCCCTGAGCCGGGTGGGGTCGGTTCGCGACTGCTGCCACCGATCGAGCCGGATACCGCCCCTGAGATCAATGAATTCATCGAAATCATCCAGAAGGTCGTGTCGCCGGCCACTTGGACGAACGAAGGCGTCGCCGTCGAGGACTACAATGGTTCGATGGTGGTGACGCAGACCACCGACGTGCACAAGCAGGTTGAAGATCTGCTGCGCACCCTGCGCAACCAGAAGGGCACCCAGATCCACGTGAAGGTGAAGTTCCTCACGGTGGAGAATAGCCTGTTGGAGGAGATCGGGGTCAACTGGCAGAACTTCAACTTCCCGGGAGCAGCCAACAATATACCAGGTGCGCCGGCGCCGCTATTGCCAGGTCAGGCGTCAACGCCCACTGGTGCTCCCGTGCCCTTTGGCGCCTACCACCAGCAAGGCAGCGTCATCGCCGCCGCCAATGTCAACAATGTCCTGCAGCCCTACAGCACCGCCAATTCGCTGCCGTCCAATAATCTGGGTGGCGCGACCTTCCAGACCCAGCATTGGCGCCTGGTCGATGACTTCTATGTCTCCGCCATCCTGACGGCGGTAGAAAAAGAGCGTCGGGGCAACGTCACCTTCGAACCGGACGTGACGCTGTTCAACGGCCAGCAGGCCCACATCGTCCACATCAATCAGCAGGCGTACATCGCCGACTACGATGTGAATCAGGGCCAGTACGATCCGATCGTCAGTACCTTGTCCTATGGCACCGTGCTGGATGTGCAGGCCATCGCCTCGGCTGACAAGAAATACATCACCTTGACCCTGCGTCCGACCAATGCGCAGGTGACCAGCTGGCGCCGCTTCGGTCCTGCACTCAACACCAACAACTTCGTCGACGGCAACGGTGACGGTACGTCGGTTGGTGGCGCACCAGTGGTCGGCAACGGTAATCAGACCGGTGTCGCTGAAGGCAACCCGTTGCTGATTCCGCAGATCTCCTACCAGTCGGTACGCACGTCGGTGACCATCCCCGATGGTGGTTCATTGATCCTGGCGGGTATGACCAATGGTGAGAGCGCTCGCTCGCACTCGGGTATCCCGTTCCTGAGCCACATCCCCTTCCTGGGCCGGTTGTTCAGTAGCAACGGACGGATCGAGACCGAGCTGAAGACGTTGATCCTGCTCCAGGCTGACGTGGTGGTGTTCGAGGAAATCGAATCCCGCCTGTAAACGTTCCGCTCACCCGGGAACGTCGACACCGCAAAAACCCAGGCCTCGGCCTGGTTTTTTGTCGCTGATGGCATGGCCGGTGGCCATCCGGTGCTGCCCCTGGCCCTCCCGATCGCGCCCCCTAGTCTCCCGCCGCCATGAACGACAGTAGCGATCAGTATCGTGCCGCCCGCGAAGAGAAGGCTGTCCGCCTGCGCTCACTGGGCGTCGAGCCCTACGGACGGGCCTTCACACCGACCCATTCGGTGCGCCAAGCACGCGACCTGTGTCCGGCATTTGCCGATGGCGCTGCCGAGCAGGCCAAAGGTGACCGCGTCGTGCTCGCCGGTCGGATCGGCAATCTCCGAGCCTCAGGCAAACTGTGGTTCGCCAGCCTTTTTGATCGCAGCCGGGCCGATATCTACCGGGACCAGCGCCTGGCGGGGCTCGCCGATATCGACGCCGCGGAAGCCAAGAAGGCTCGCGGCATCCAACTGATGCTCGATTACAAAGTGCTGGGCGAAGCGCAGTGGCAGGCCATGCAATGCCTGGACCTCGCGGACTGGGTCGGCGTCGCCGGGCGCCTCGGCCGTAGCAAGCGCGGCGAGATCAGCGTGTTCGTCGATGAGGTCACCGTCCTCGGTAAGAGCATGTTGCCGCCACCCCATCAAGCGGGTGCGGATAGCGGAGAACTATCGCCCGAGGTCCGCAGCCGGCAACGTTATCTCGACCTCATCATGTCCGATGCCAGCCTGGCGGTCTTCGTCATGCGCAGCCGGTTGGTGGCCACCATCCGGCGGTTCTTCACCGACCGCGACTTTCTCGAAGTCGAAACACCGATGATGCAGCCCATCGCCGGCGGCGCCTCGGCGCGTCCCTTCGTCACTCATCACAATGCGCTCGATCTCGATCTGTACCTGCGGGTGGCACCCGAGCTGTACCTCAAACGCCTGATCGTCGGCGGCATGGAGCGGGTGTTCGAGCTCAACCGCAATTTCCGCAACGAAGGGATCAGCCCCCGGCACAATCCTGAATTCACCATGATCGAGTGGTATCAGGCTTACGCCGATCACGAGCGCATGATGGTGCTCAGTGAGGAATTGTTCCGCCACCTCGCTGACGAGGTGCTGGGTACCCGCATCCTGCGCTTCGGTGAACACACCATCGATCTCGGCAAACCGTGGCGCCGCTTCAGCTATCATCAGGCGTTGAAGGAACTCGGTGGACTCGACTATGCGGACCAGGTGGCGGTGACCGCGAAGGCGCGCGAACTCGGCATCCATCTGGACGACCACCCGACGTATGACCGCTTGGCGAACGCCGTGTGGGAGGAAGTGGTCGAGCCGCATCTGGTCGAACCGACTTTCATCACCGATCAGCCCACCTGGTTGACGCCGCTGTGCAAAGCGCACGCGAATGATCCGGCGAAAACCCTGCGTTTCGAACTCTTCATGGCGCGCATGGAAATCGGTAACGCCTACAGTGAACTCAACGATCCGGACCTTCAGCGGGCCCGTTTCGCGGAGCAGGTGGCCGAAGCCACCGCCGCCAACGATGAAGAAGCGGGTGTTGCGGGGGGGCAGATCGATACCGACTACTGCAATGCCCTGGACCACGGGCTTCCGGTCTGTGGCGG
>JANPIY010000252.1:0-23203 GCA_031425255.1 Planctomycetota bacterium | reverse complement strand
GCTGCACCTTGCCCGAGCCATCGTCATAGCGGCGCATGCGCTTGAGCGCCTGCTCGACATCATCCAGGTCGTGGCCGAAGCGATCGGCGGCACGCATGGTGGCTTCCATCTGATGACCGCTCTGGCGCCACAGCTGGATGAGGCCTTCTTCGAGCTTCACCCGGCGTTTATCGTCCTTGATGATGCGGCGTACCGCGCTGACCAGTTCCGGGCGCAGCCACTTGAGCACCACGAGTTTCTTCAGCACATCGTCGAGGCTGCCGCCTTTCGGCGGGATGGCGATCAGCACGGGGTCTGACATGGGGCTATTCCTTGCGAAGGCGCACAGGGTGGAGCGATCGAGCCGATCGCAACTAGGCTTTGTCAGGCCTTTTCGCCGCTGGCGGGAACCGCGCAGCACGCGGTGGCTTGGCTCTGCCTGACGTCACCGGCATGCGCGCCGACTGCAGCGGTCCTCTGTGGGCACGCGCCGCTGCTGATGGTTCTCAGGGCGCAGTCACCCCGCGGCGTTCGAGCGCCACGCGCAAGGCGGCGCGTTCGGCACCTTGGGACGCGGCTTTCACTTCCGGCTGGTTGGCGAGCTCGGCGTAGATGCGTTGGAATTCGCCGACGGCACCCGGGTCGTTCAGCGCATCGAGCAGCACGATCAGGCGGACGCGTTCGCGGCTGTCGAAGGTGCGGCGGATGAGTTCAACCAGGGTCGGCGTCCAGCGCGAGGGCACGTCGGCTGACAAGGCTGCGAAGGCCCGCGGCGGCCACCACGGCGCACCCTGACCCAATGTGCCGCTGATCAGCTGCGAGAGGTCGGTGACGGGAAACGCCGACAGCTCGGCCGCACTGGTCGAACGCGCTGGATCATGCAGGTCGGCTATCAGGCGGTCACGGGCCGTCAGCGCAGCGACCTCGGCGGCATGGTCGCGCCACCAGAGCTCCCAGGCCGTACCCGCGGCTGCGGTGTGGCTGGTGAGGCGACGCAGGGTGATGGCGGCCTCCTCACGCAGCAGCGGATCGCGGCCCTGCGCTGCCACCCGGCACAAGGCCTCGACCGCGCGGCTGTCACCGTTGACCGACAACATGCGTGCCGCCAACGTGGCGGCGGCCACATCGCCCTGCGTCAACACGGCGGCCAACGTAGGCGACAGGCGGGGATCGCCGATGCCGGCAGTCGCATCGATCAGGGCCGTACGTGGGCTGCCGACATGGGTGGCGATCAACTCAGCCAGCACCGGCACTGCCGCCGCGCTGGTGGCCACACGCGCGAGGTTGGCGTGCATGTCACGCCGCACGAGGTCGTCACGTTCATGGGCATAACCGCACAGCAGCGCCAGGCCGCGCGGATCGCCATGCAGACCGAGGCCGCTGGCGGCCGCCTGGCGGAGATGGGGATCTGGCGATACCAGGATCTCGGCCAAGCGTTCGAACGATCCCGGCCCTCGCGACCGGCCCAGTCCAAGGGTCGCGACTTCGGCCACATCGCGTTCACGATCATGCGACAGGCGCAGGAGTTCGCGGGTGGCCTCGTCACCGCCGATGGCGGCCAAGACCGCCGCCACGCGCATGCGCAGGCCGTGATCCTGATCGCCCGCCAGGACCGCGAGATCGGCAAGCACGGGCTGGCCACGACGGATGAGCGACGCCATGGCCTGGGTGTGGATTTCAGGCCGCGCATCGGTCAGGCCGGCGATGTCGGCCTCCCAGGCCTTGCCTTGCGCCACCGAGGACTCGGCGGGACGTTTGACCGCATCGACGATGGCCTGAGCGGTGCGCACCACATCGAGTCCTTCCTGGCGCGGGAGCTCCTCGGCTGACAGCGCCAGGATCGATAAGGACAGGACGAGGGCGGTGCGGAGTGGACGCATGGCGGCATGCTGCGCTGCCGTGCCCGCATGGGAAGGTCGACTCCTTTCGGCACCGCTTGCAGCACCCAGGCACAGACCGTATCACGCCGCCCTTCCACCACCTGCGCACACCCCAGGCGGACGGCGGACAAGGATCCTCACATGAGCGCACAATTCGGCACCTGGATCGGCAACCACGCCCCTGGCATCTGGAAGCCACAGATCGACCCCGCCCTGGTCGACGATCCGCGTTTCCCCGCTCTGCTCGCTGCCGCCAAGGATGGCGTCTCGTTCGCAGGTGCCGTGGTGCTGGTGACCGGGGCGAGCGACGTCAACAGCATCGGCTATGCGATCGCCCGCAATTTCGCGAGCGGTGGCGCCAAGGTGGTGATCACCGGCAGCCGCGACCTCGCCAAGATCAGCGCCACCGCTGAACAGTTGGCTACCGAGGCCGGCGCGGGAGCGGTCTTACCAGCGCAGGTCAATCAAGGTGACTTCGCCCAGCTCGATGCGCTGCTGGAGCATCTCAAGGCCCAGAATCTGTCGCTGACCCATGTCTTCCCCTTCGCGGCGGTCAATCACGCTCAGCTTTTCGTCGGCATCAAGCCGGACGATTATGCCCGGGTGTTCGGCATCAATGTCTTCGGGGTCTACCACCTTTGTGCGCAACACGCGCGCCGCGCACCGCGCACCGCACCATGGTATGTGGTAGTGCCGTTATCCCCCAATGATGGCCGTTTGCAGGGGTCGGGCCTTTATCCGGCAACCAAACAGGCGCTCATCCCCATCGTCGTGCAGGGACAGAATGAAGTCGGCGATCGTAGGAATGGCCACTATCTCGGTGTCAGCATCGCCTGGACCCGTTCGGCGCTGATGAGTCAACTCGATGCCGGGGTGGCAGGGGCCAAGGCGGTCGGCCTGAAGGTTTTCGAAACCCGCGACACCGCCGATGTCTGCACCCTGTGCGGGACTCCCGCGGCCCAGATCCTCAAGGGAACGGTAATTGATGCCGCCGGCGGTTTTGGACGCGTTGATCCCAAGGACATGGCCAAGGTTTTCTCCGGCGGTCATTGATCAGTTGTTCGGAGAAGAACGGGCGCCCCATGCTTTCATGGGGCTTGAGGCTATTCCTCTTCGCCTATCACCTTGCAGATACGGCACGCTTTGAGCTGAGCCTCGCTGTCATCAATCAGGCACAGCGTTCCCATGAACAAAGTGCCTTGTCAGGACTGGTGACCATCGACGTCTGACAACAGCCATCTCGCATCCTATTGGTAGCGGACCTACCTATTGGTAGGTCAGAACCTCTTGAGGCTGCGGAGCTTACCAAAGAAATCATGCAATTCGTTCCTGGTCACGATTCTAACACCGCCGGAACAGGCCAGAAATCCAGGACATTGCTACTCCGAATGCGCATGTTGCCCCGATGGTCACCTTTCAGATAACGTTCAAAACGTCCAGCAGGAGACTCCCGTGCCGAACTCCAATCAATTCAGCATCCATGATGCGGCCGCCGCCAGTGGTCTCACCCCGAGCGTCATCCGGGTATGGGAGGAGCGCTACGGGTGGCCGGCTCCTAAACGCCATCGGAATGGTTATCGCGCTTTCGCGCTGCACGAGATCGATGAGTTGAAGCGGGTGGCTGAACTCGTGAAGGGTGGCATGCCGATCAGCAAGATCATCGTCGATGGCTTCCCCTCCTGGCCAGACGACGGTCATCGGGCATCACCACGCCATGAGGTGACGATCGCCCGCAGCTTGCCGATGCGTAAGAACCGCACCTCGGATCATCTGCGCGAGGAGGTCTGCCGCTCACTCGAGGATCTCCACGTCGGTCACGCTCTCGAGGCGATCCAACTGGCCTGCATCGATTTGCGTCCAGCTGACGAATTGATGGCAGTCCTGGCACCGGCGATGGTCGGATTGATGGAGCTCCGGCAACATGGTCGCCAACTCCCTCGGGAGGAGGAACTCCAGCAGAGCATCGGCGCGCGCTGTCGGCAACTGCGTCAGCGTTTCCCCACCTCTGGTAACCCGGTGTCCGTCTCCGCTGCCAGCGATAACGATGTGGTCTTCGCGGACCTGGTCGTGGCCCTGCTCGCTGCCCGTGGTCTCGCTGCCAAACGCAGCGAAGGCAGTGAGGGACAGGTGATTGCCAGCATGACCGTGCCGATGGGAACCCGGAGTCATCTCCACATCACCCCGCTTCCATGCGAAGGGTGCGTACCGGTTTCGCAGTTGCTGGATGATGCCACCGCCCCCAGCAAGGTCCTGTCTTTGGATCATGCGCCTGCCCTGGCGACGTGAGCCCAGCAGCCGCAAGCGGTGAGTGGCTTGCAGAGTCTGACAAAAGTTCGGGCGGGAGACGACTCCCGCCCGAACTTTTTTATGCTACGTGAACGTGGTGAAGGTGTCGCGATACCCAGCGAATTCTTCTGATCGCCTCACGTTTCGCGGGGGCCGCGCCGCAATACCAAAGCACGGGCAAAGGCTGCCAGTTCAGCCATCGAACCAATCACATGCAGGACGTCTCCTGCCGCCTTCGCGGTCGCGTGTGCATGCTTTCCTCCCACCACCAGGGGCACGTCACCCAGGTCCCGTGCCAGCTGACGCAATTCACGAGCGCACAGGTCGAGGTCGTCGATCGCACTCAATGAACGCCACACCAGCACCGGCCGGTGTCTGCGCGCTGCCAGCAGCAAAACCGCGTTCGCGGTGTGCGGCCCGAGATCGATCGCGCGGTATCCGCACTCGGCGAGGACCACACCAGCCATCTGGCTGGGGAGCAGGTAGGGGTCACCACTGGTCCCTCCACCTACGGCCACCGGCGCCGCCAGGCTGGCATCGGGAAGAAACAGCCGCAACTGTTCGACGATCTGCACGCAGATCGACGTGGCGTGGTGTTCAACCGCAATGCCATCATCCCCATGTTTCCATAACTCGCCCACCCGGCACAGCGCCGACCGCAAGGCGCCATCGCATAACGAAGCAGCGCTCGCCCCTGCCAGGTAGGCGGTGGTGATCAGTGCCCGGCAACGGGCGGCGTCGCCTGCCAACAATGCCTCATAAACCGCCTGGGCGATCTCCACCGTCTCATCTGTACGGGGCGAGCATAGGATGCCGAAACAGGTCGGATCCTGGACGCGATAGCCTTCGGCTCGCACGAAGCGTACGGCTTCCTGCAAAGGGATCCGTCGGTGACCGCCGGCCGTACGCTCGACCGCCAGTCGACCGGAGTCGACCCAGCGTTTGAGTGAACTCTCACTGACACCGATGGCCGCGGCGAGATCCTTGGGCGAAAGAAATGCGGTGGTCATGAGCGGGTGGAAAGAGTCTGCGGACAGCCCCACCTGCGCAACCCGATCCAGGCGAACCAGAACGTGAGCGGTCGGATACGTGCCTTCAGGAGCGTGCGCTCGCCAGGGTCTTCACGAGTCGTTTGCGATCCGAGGCGGTGTGCGCCAGGGTCACCGTCAAGCGCAGGCGGCAGCCGCCGGCCGGCACCGTCGGTGGGCGGATGGCGGGAGCGTAGTGACCGGCACTCCGCAATCGGGCCGCAAGATCGAGGGCCGGCTGCTCTTCACCCACCAGCACCGGGATGATGGCACTGCGGCCAGCGGGTATGTTCCAACCTTGGCCCTGCAATTGGCAGCGCAGCTCCGTGGCTTCCGCCACCAACCGTGCCGGCAGCTCCGGTTGCCGACGCAAGAGGTCGAGGGTGGCGACCGCCGCACCCATCGCGGCCGGCACCGGTGCGGTCGAGAAGATGAAACTGCGACCGCGGTTGACCACCAGTTCGACCACCTCGCGGTCGCCAGCGATGAAGCCCCCCTGCGACCCCAGGCTCTTTGAACAGGTGCCGACCAGGAGATCCGGGACCACGCCCAGTTCGGCGCACAACCCACGGCCCCCAGGACCGAGGACGCCGATGGCATGCGCCTCATCCACCACCAGCAAGGCGCCATGACGGCGGCAGAGCTCATGGATCCCGAGCAAGGGGGCCTCGTCACCGTCCATGGAGTACACCGATTCGACGCAGACCACCCGGCGTTTCGCGCCGACCGTGCGGCAGAGCTGCTTGTCGAGGTCAGCGAGGTCGTTGTGGGAGAAGCGCAGCAGGGTTCCGGCCGCCAGTCGTGCACCATCGTAGGTCGAGGCGTGGCACAGGCGGTCGAGGATCACCACGTCCTCGGCACCTGAGGCGAGCGAGACCAGGGTCGCGAGGTTGGCCTGGAAGCCGCTGCTGGTGACCAGAGCCTCCTGGCAGCCGAGCCAGTGCGCGAGTCGCTCTTCGAGCCGACGGTGGCAGCGCAAGCCTCCCGACAGCAGGCGAGCCGCGCCGGCGCCAGCTCCGTAGCTACGAAGGGCGCGGGCCGCAGCGTTCTTCACCGTCAAGCGGTTGGCGGCTCCCAGGTAGTCGTTGGAGGCCCAATTGTGCAGCTTCTGCCGCTGCCCATCCGCGCACAGGATGATCACGCGATCATCTGGCGAATCGATCACCGGGCGCTGGCGTAAGCGGCCGACGGCAGCGATATCGGCCAGTTCATTGGCGATATCCTGGCGCATCTCGGCATGACTCGGAGGTGGTTCGTGGCTCATGGCGGGATGGGGTTCTAGAGGTCAGGGGGTCCGACGCTACCAGCCGCATTCCGTTCCAGCCCTGCGAGCAACCACAGGCGTCGTGCTTTTTCCGCGGTGATCGCTGCGATCCGCCGCCTTGCTTGCGAGGCCCTGAGGCCCTAGAAGTCACACCGTGGTCGGCTTGGAACATTCCTTGCGACCCCCCACAACGTTATGACCGACCTTCCTGCGCCCGCCGATCAGCTCCCCGATGCCACGGGCGATGCCATCGTGACGGTACAGCCCAATGATCCGTTGCAGACCTGTCGCGTGTGCCGCTATGAGTTCCGCGCCTCCGCCCGGCTCGCCGGCAAGAAGATCCCCTGCAGCCATTGCGGAACGCTGGTCGAGATCATCGCCGCCACCGCGAACGCCAATGATCCGCTCATCGGCAAGCGCATCGGCAATTGCCGGCTGACCTACCGCCTGGGCGCCGGCGGCATTGGACTGGTCTATGCCGGCGATCAGTTGTCCGTCGGACGCAAGGTCGCGATCAAGATGCTCGGCGCCAAGGCCGGGGCCAACGACGTGCTGGTCCAGCGTTTCCAGCGTGAATCCAAGCTGGCGGCACAGATCAACCATCCCCACGTGGTCCATGTGTACGATTGCGGCTACGATCGCGGCGTCCACTTCCAGCTGCTGGAACTGGTCGATGGCGGCACCCTGGCCAACCTCATCACCACCCAGGTCCGACTGCCCTGGCGTGAAGCCGCCGACCTCGCGCTGCAGATCACCCGCGCTCTCGAGTACATCCACGGTCACGAGATCATCCACCGCGACATCAAACCGGCCAACATCCTGATCACGGTCGAGAACGGCCGTCGCATCGCCAAGCTGGCGGACCTCGGCCTGGCCAAACAACTCGACGCGGAGCAGGCGCATCTCGGCCTGACGCTCGAAGGCAAACCGCTCGGCTCACCGTCCTACATGCCACCCGAGCAGGTGCGCAATGCCAAGGATGCGACACGCGCGTCCGACCTCTATGGCGTCGGGGCGACCTTCTATTCAGCACTGACGGGGTATCGCCCGTTCGACGGCAAGACCTCCTATGAGGTCATGGCCAACGTCCTGACCAAGGAGGTCGTGCCGCCGAAAACCATGGTGCCGGATCTGCCGGTCGCCCTCAACGATCTGATCATGCGTTGCCTGTCCAAGGATCCCGGCAAACGGCCGCAGAAGGCCGAGGATCTGGCACGCGACCTCGAAGCCCTCCTCAGCGAGCACGGCGGGCCGGGTCTGATCAAAGGTTCCGCGACTGGCAGCTCGACCTGGAAGCGGCCCGAGACCAGCGGCGTCTCCGAGAGTACGCCCGCGACCATCCCCGGACGCGATACCACCGATCAACGCCGCGTCATCACCACGGGGGCGACCTCTGGTTCCACGCTGCCGACCACAGCCAGCTGGAAACGTCCCACCACCGCCGGAGCTGCCGGTGATGGGTCCCCCATGCTGACACCGGCGACATCGCCCGTCCCACCATCCTCGCAGATGCTCCCGCCTGCCCCATTGCCGGTTGGGCGGCTGCCGGTGTCCCCCCTGGTGATCGGAGTGCTCATCGCCCTGGGGGTGGCCATCGTCGTGTTGCTGGTGGTGCTCATCATCAAACTCTGACGGCCATCACGGCACGAGCGGTCTGCCCAGCCGCGTCTTGTCGGCGGCCTGCGCCCTGCTTTGATGGGCGACCGCTATGATCCACCTCGGCGTCAACATCGATCACGTCGCCACCATCCGGCAGGCGCGTAAAGCCTGTGAACCCGATCCGGTCATGGCGGCGCACCTGGCCGAACTCGGCGGAGCCCATGGCATCACCGTGCACTTGCGGCAGGACCGCCGGCACATCCAGGAACGCGATGTCCGCCTGTTGCGGGAAACCGTCCAGGGTGTGCTCAATCTCGAAATGGGAGCCGGCGAGGACATCCTCGGGATCGCCCTCGGAGTGATGCCCGATGAGGTCTGCCTGGTGCCGGAACACCGTCAGGAGTTGACCACCGAAGGCGGGCTGAAGCTCTCGCTCGATGACCACTCTCTGCGCTCCTGCATCGATCGCTTGAAGGCGTCCGGCACCCTCGTCAGCCTCTTCATCGAACCCGATCCGACGACGGTGCGCACTGCCAAAGCCATGGGCGCCGATGCCATCGAACTGCATACCGGCACCTGGGCGAACGCCTTCTCCGCCTGCCGCGGCGATGAACACGACGAGCAGTTGGTCCTCCAGCTCAGCCGCCTGGAGGAGTCCGCCGACCTCGCCGCCACCCTGGGCATCCGTCTGCATGCCGGCCATGGGATCACCTATCAGAATGTCCGCCTGCTGCTGCATCTGCCGCTCCTGCGCACCCTCAACATCGGCCACAGCATCGTCAGCCGGGCCGTGCTGGTGGGCATGGAACGCGCCGTGAAGGACATGCGCACATTGATGGACAAAGGCCCGGGCTGAACCCGGAGGTCGGGGCTCAGCCCGCGCGCATTTCCGCTAGCACCCCGCGCATCAGCCCACAGCCTGCGCAACCCCAGGAGGTCTCCATGGCCACGAAGCCATTCAGCGGTTCCATCGTCGCGGTCGTCACGCCGTTCATCAACGATCAGGTCGACTTCGCCGCGCTGAAGAAACTCGTGGAGTGGCATATCGGTCAGGGCACCCAGGGCATCGTGCCGTGCGGTACCACCGGCGAGAGTGCGACGTTCTCGCACGATGAGCAGCATCGCGTCATCGGCGAGGTGGTGCAGACCGCCGCCGGTCGCGTGCCGGTGATCGCCGGTGCCGGCTCCAACTCCACCCGGGAAGCGGTGAGCCTGGCCAAGGCGGCGGAGAAGCTCGGTGCCGACGGCATCCTCACCATCACCCCCTACTACAACAAGCCGACCCCGGAAGGCCTGTTCCAGCATTTCAAGGCGGTGCGCGAAGCGACGACGCTGCCGATGGTGCTCTACAACGTCCCAGGGCGCACCGGCATCAACATGCTGCCGGAGACCACCGCACGGGTGAACGACCTCGGCGGCATCGACTCGGTCAAGGAGGCCAGCGGTTCTCCCGACGCGGTCACCGAACTGATCGGCCGGGGCGTGCGCGTGTTGTCGGGTGACGACGGCATGACCCTGCCGTTCATGGCCATCGGCGCCGCTGGCGTCATCAGCGTGGTGGCCAACTTCGCCCCGCGCATCATGCGTCAGCTTTGCGATGCCTGCGCGAGCGGCAATCTGCCCGAGGCCCGCCGCCTGCATCAGATCGTCGCCGACCTGGCCCGGGTCGCCTTCAGCGAGACCAACCCCATCCCGGTCAAAGCCGCGGTAGCCGCGTTGGGCCTGATCCGCGAGGAGTACCGTCTGCCGATGTTGGCGATGACGCCAAGCAAGAAGGACGCTCTGCTCGCGACCATGAAGAAGCACGGCCTGCTCGCCGCAGCCAACGCCTGAGGAGCGCGATGGCGCTCACCCTCGCCGACAAGGTCACCCTCGCGCGCCTCGGGCTGATGCCCATGGCGGTGGCGTCGTACCTCTACCTGCCGCTCGATTACGGCCTGTGTTTCTGGTTCTGCGGCTGGATCTGCGCCTTCGCCGAGATCACCGATTACCTCGACGGCAAGATTGCCCGCGCCCGCGGCGAAGTCAGCGACTTCGGCAAGCTGGCGGATCCGTTCTGCGACGTGATCTACCGCATGGGCATCTTCCTGGTCTACCTCCTGCCGGTGGCCGGCATCGGTTATCCGATCAGCTACGGCGAATGGGGCGGCGCGCATCCGGCGAGCGTCGCCGTCGGCATGGGCGGGACCTATGCCGCCTTCCACGATATCAGTCAGCCGGTCTACCTGCTCTCGACCGATGGCGAGGGCCAGTGGGGCGCCGGCCTGGTACCGTGGCTGCCGGTATTCCTGATGATCCTGCGCGAACTCGTCGCGGGTGCGCTGCGGGCGATGACCGCCGCGCGCGGCCTGGTGTTGGCGGCGCGTACATCGGGCAAGCTCAAGGCATGGTTTCAGGGCGCCACGATCATCACCGTGATGGCCTTCCCGGCATTCTGGTTCCACCTGGAGCCGTGGCACCTGACCTACGCGTTCTACGCGACCTGGGCTTGCGCCATCCTCAGTGTCGGCTCGATCATCGAATACATCTGGGTGAACCGGAAGGTGCTGCGTCAACTGGCGGAACATCACAGCCCCTGAGCACGCGTGGGCGGGCACTCAGGCTCCCGAGGTCGGAGTTGCCCCGAGTTATCCCTCGACTACTTTTGGCCCGATGCCGCCCGTCGCCACCGCTGATGGGTACCAGGGGCCACCCGCACGGCAGACGCGACGTGCCTGGTTTGGCACCGGCGGAATCGATACCGACGTCCTGATCCTCGGTGGCGGCGCGGTCGGCGCCGCCACCTATCACCACCTCCGTCGTGCCGGACTGCGGGCCGTGCTGATCGAACGTCGGGATTTCGCGAGTGGCTCCAGCCAGGGCTCCGCCGGTCTGGTGTGGGGTGGGCTGCTCTACATGCGCCATGGCCATCTGCGCGAAGTCGCCACCTGGTGCCGTGAACGCGATCGCCTCCGCCGCCACTTTCCCCTCGCAGTGATGCCTCACACCTGCGCCTACCGCGTGGCGCCGACCCGACGCTCGCCGCTGATGGTCGGTGCCGGTCTCGCGCTGTATTGGCTGCTCGGGGCCGGGCGTGCCCCCAGGCGACGGTGCGGGCACCTGCTGTTCCAGGAAGCGCGACTCCAGGACAGCGATGCCCGCTTCACCTGGGACTGGATCGCCAGCGCTCCGGGACCGAACACCGCCTTCAATCGCTGCGTCGCGGGGCCGCCGCGCCGGACCGCCAGCGGATGGGAGACCACCCTCAGCGATGAGTTGGACGGTGCGACGACCACGCTGCACGCGCGGTGGGTGGTGAACGCCACCGGGCCGTGGGCCGAACAGGTGGATCAGCAAGCCGGCATCGCCACCGCCTGGCGCCTGATCCTGAGCCGGGGCACCAGCCTGGTGGTCCCTGGATGCCCTGGTCACAGTCAGATCATCGAACACCCGACGCAGGACGATGCCCTCAGTCTGGTACCCTTCGGCCACGCGGCGGTGTGGGGTTCGACGGAAACGCTGGTGTCGTCACCCGAGGATGGATTCGCGATCCCCGCGCAGGAGGTCGCGGATCTCATCACCTGGTACCGCCAAGCGATCGGTCCCCTCGCGCCAGACGAGGTCATCGCCCTGCGTGTCGGCGTCCGAGCGCTGGCCGTCCCGGTCGGGGTTTCATCCGCTCGTTCGCAGGCCTTCGCCCGCGCCTTCCAGGTGCTGCCGCAGCGGGATTCCCCGTGGATCTCATTATATGGCGGCAAGTTGTCCGGCTGTGCCGCGGTCGCTCGACAGGTGGTCCGGCATATCACCGGCAGGACGCGATGTGTGCCGAGCCTGCGCAGGAGCACCATTCCACGAGTCGGCTTCCCAGGCATGGCGAGCCCCGTGGTCGACCCGCAGTGGTCACATGCCCACGAACAATGCTGGTCGCTGGTCGACTGGCTGCGCCGACGGACTTCCATCGCGCAACTGGTTCCGCGCGGCGGCTGGGGGCGCAACGACGAACACCGCGACCACCTCGCGCAGGCAGCCATGGTGTTCGCCCATGGTGATCGCGCGCAGGCGCAGCGGGACCTCACGGATTACGCGAAGGTGGTCAGTGAGCACCACGATCGCCTCCTCGGTTTGTTTCCATGCGCAGGGAGCTCTCCATGACTGCTGATCGTCCAGCCATCCTTGGCGGCGTGCCGCTGTTGTCCCACTCCCATGAGGAAGCGGAACGGTGGCCGCTGATCGACGAACGCGACGAGGCGGCGGTGTTAGCCGTCCTGCGCGATGGCGACCTGTCGCTGCATCCGGTGACACGCGGGTTGGAGGACGACTACCGCCAACGTTTCGGCGTGCGCCATGCCTTGGCGCATGCCAACGGCACCCTGGCGCTGCTGGCGGCCTTCCGCGCGGTCGGGCTCGGCCCTGGCGATGAGGTGATCGTGCCATCCGCCACCTGGTGGGCCTCGGCCGTACCGGCGTTGTGGCTGGGCGCGGTGCCGGTGTTCGCCGAGAGCGAAGCGCAGAGCGCCGGCCTCGATCCGCAAGATGTCGAACAAAGAATCACTCCGCGCACCCGCGCGCTGGTGGTGGTGCACCTGTGGGGAATTCCCAGCCGCATGGATGAATTGCTGGCACTCGCCCAACGTCACGGCCTGAAGGTCATCGAAGATGCCTCCCACGCCCATGGCGCGAGGTGGCGCGGACGACCCTGCGGAACTCTCGGCGATGTCGGCGTTTTCAGTCTGCAATCGCACAAGCTCGCCCCCGCGGGCGAGGGTGGCATGCTGCTGACCGATGACGATGCGGTCTTCGCCAGCGCCGCCTGCCTGGGTGACATGTGGCGCTGTTGGGAACTGCCGGGGCCGGAGCGGCGTTTCGCCGGCACCACCTTCGGCATCAAGACCCGCATGGCGCCGTTGTGTGCCGCCGTGGCGCGCAGCCAGTTCGCGCGTCTGGATCACCACAACGCCATCCGCACCGCCAACTGCCAGCGGTTGGAAGCCGGCTGCGCAGCCTGGGGACTCATTCCGTTCGCATCGCCTTCCGACTCGCAGCGGGTGTATTTCGAAGTCTTGTTCCGCATCGCTCCGGCTGGTCCGCTCAGCGCCGCCCAGTTCATCGCCGCCATGAATGCCGAGGGCGCCCGGGTGTCGTTGCCGCGTTATCCCCTGTTGCACCAGCAGCCGTTGTTCACCGAGGGACGCTGGAACGATATCGCGCGGCTGCCGCCCCCGCTGCGGCAGTACCATCCCACCGACCTGCCGAGGACCACCCACCTGGCGGCGACCCTGGTGCGTTTTCCGGTATTCACCCGGCCCGCGCCGGAGCTGGTCGATCTCTACATCGCGGCGACGGCGAAGGTCATGCGTGCGGCGAGAGCCATCGCCGACGCGACGCCCACAGCCACCTGAGCCGCTGGGCGTCGGTCACCGCAGGCGGCAGCCACCGCCGGCACAGCGGCGGTGTTTCGCCACCGCGACGTACAACCTCCGCAGCAATGGTCTGATCAGCGGTGAGCGCGCACCCGCGGCCAGGTCGTGCGACAATCCCAAGCCCTCGGCGATGGCGACCACGGCATCGACGCCGCCGACGACCGCGCCGTGGGCGTTGATCACCTTCATCTCATGGGGGATGCGGGCGCGGCCGCGCCGCCGCTGGATCGACGGTGCTTGCAACGTGACGAGGCGGAAGCCGGCGCGGCGCAGGCGATGGCCCCAGCGGTTGATCAAGCCCAGGCATAATGTGCACTCGCCGTCGAAGCAGACGAGGCCACGGGGACGCCCCCTCACCCAGGCACCGGATCACCTGGGAAGAAGCTCTCGAAGAGGCCGAGGTTGTTGCCCGCCAGGCCGGAGATGAACCAGATGCCCAGGGCGAGGAAACCCAGCGCGATCAGCAGACGGCCGACGCCGACCTGGGGAACGTCGCTGTCGCCGGAGAAACGCAGCTTGCCGAGGACGTAGACCGCGATCACCAGCGAGACCGCCGCCCACGAGGACAGCGTGAAGCTGCGGCCGATGATGCCCCACTCCCAGGCGCCATCGCAGATGACCAGGAATTTGAGCGCCGCCGCGAGCTCGACCAGACCACCGACGACCTTGAATTCATTCATCCACGAGCCGGCCTTGGGAAGTTTCTTGAGCAGACCTGGGCTCATCGCCAGGGCGAAGAACGGTATGGCGATGGCCGAGGCGTAGACCGCCATACCGATCATCGCGCGGGTCCAGGAGCCACTGACCACCGCCTGCGACAGCACCGCACCGGCGAACGGCGCGGTACAGCTGAACGCGGTGACCGCGAAGGTCAGGCCCATGATGAGCGCGCCGAGGTAGCCGCCGCGTCCTCCGCCAAGGCTGTTCTCCAACGCCGAGGGCAACCGGATCAGGAAGGCGCCGAGCAGGCCGAGGCCGAGCACGATGAAAAGCAGCGCGATCACCAGGTTGGTGACCGGATGACCGGCGAGATTCGAGAGTGTCGAACCGAACACCCCGGTGATCAGCACCCCCAGACCGACGAAGCAGGCGATGATGCCGAAGGCGTAGAACGCCGCGAGCGGCAGCAGGCGCACACCCGACGCCGCCTGCTTGGCGAAGAAGGTCATGGTGAAGGGGATCATCGGGTAGGTGCAGGGCATCAGCAGGGTGATGAGGCCACCGATGATGGCGAGCAGGAGGAATTCCGCGATGCCATCGCCGCTGCCCTGATCGCTGCCGGCGCCGTTTTCGGCGAAGGCGATGAACATCGCCAGGGTCGCGCGGTCGCTGGGAGAGAACACCTGGCTCCAGCGGGTCTCCTTGCCATCCGGATCGATGCGCACGTAGAGCGGCCGCGCCTCGGTCTGGAAGCGTCGCTGCTGCCATTCGGCGAGGTTATCGGTGATGCGTGGGTCCGGGTCGGTGTTGATCGCGATCGGGATGCCGCTGTTCCAAGCCGCCGCCACCGTGCGTTCGCGGAAGACCGTCTTCTCCATCTTCTGGCAGTTCACGCAGGACGGGCCGGTGAAGTCCAGCAGCGCCGGCTTGCCGACCTGCTTGGCCTCGGCGATCAGACGTTCGATCTCGGCGATCGAGGTGACATGACGCCACTGCACCGCGCTCGTCGACTCGCTGCGCAGGCGATCGATCTCCTGCGCGACGATCTGACGGATCTCGGGGACGAGCGCTTCCTGCTGATCGGTCAAGGCGCCGGCGACGATCTGGCGCACGGTGGCGGCGTCGATGCTTCCGGCGGCGGGCGTACCCACTGCACCGCCGGCGGTCGGGAGGTCGATGGTCATCGCCGCGCCCCGCTCAGGCGGGAACGGGCAGGCGGTGTCGGTGCAGGCCATGAACGACACCAGCACGGTGGTCTTCACCGTGCTGCCGGGCGCACCCGCGGGCAGGCGGATCGGCAGACGCAGGGTCACTGCGCCGGCGGGGTAGACCAGCAGGCCCTCCTGGTCCTTCACCGCCTGGGGATCGTCCTGCAGCGGTCCGCTCGCCACCGCCGCCTGGCCGGGTTTGATGGCGATCAGCGTCGCCTGCCCGGTGGCGCCGGTGAGATCCTTGCCATAGAGATGCAGGGGCTCGCCACTCGGCATGGGCGTGAAGCGCCCGACCAGCACCGCCACATCGGCCGAGGGACCGGGTTCCAGCGACAACACCACCTCGACCTGGTTCTTGCTCCAGGTGGCGGTGTAGCTGGACCACGCGGGCGTCGCGCTGGCGGGCGCTGCACCTGCCGGCGCAGCGAGGGTCGAGGCCGCGACCTTGGTGGTCGGAATGTTGATTTTCAGCGGTGTTTTGAGCACCGGATTGAGGCAGAACCGGGCCGAGCAGGCCATGTAGGAGATCAGCGCGGTGGTCTCCAGCGGGGCGCCGTCGGCGGTCGTCGGCACCGTCAGCGGCAGGCGCACGGTGACTGGGCCATCGGGGTAGACCAGCAGGCCGTCGTGCTCGCTCGCGGTCTGATCAGCGGTGAGCGGACCGGCGGCTGCGATCGCCTGCCCAGGGCGGATGGCCAGAGTGGTGGCCACGCCCTCCGGTCCCTTCAAGTCGATGCCGTACAGGTGCAGCGGATCCTGCTTCGGCTTGGGGGTGAACAGCCCCACCAGCGTCGCGGTCCCGGGGCTGCTTCCGGGCTCGAAGGTGATGACGACTTCGACACTGTTCTTCTCGAACCGTGCCAGCTCCGCCGCTGACAGGCAGAACCAAGGAAGCAGCAGCAGCAGGGCAAGGCGCGGGAACGTGGACATGGGTCAAGGACGTACCGGGTGGCTCCCCGCTTACCATCGGCTCACCGGCCAGCACAGACGCGTGGCGAAGGGGAACAACCCCAGCAACTCACTCCTGATCGATGACGATGACCTTGCGCACATTTCCAGTCAGACGTGCCAGCTCGCGGCGGAAGAACTGGCCGCCGAAACCGAACTCGTCCCGGGAAGCGGCTTCGCTGAGGAATTTCGCCGCCGCGGCCTTGTCGCCCTCGGAAAGCGCGATCAGGGCGTGGACGTATTTGTTCTCCTGGTCGGCCCCGAGGTCATCGGCCAGTGCGGCATTCTCCTTGGCCACTTCCAGCGAGCGGAACGCCGGATCTTCCGCTACCGTCGCCAGGTAGGCGAGGACGCTGTAACCCTCGGCGTTGAATTCGAACTCCTTCTTCGACAACACCTCTTCGACCAGGTCTTGCGCCTGGTCATAGCGCCCGGCGCCGACGCAGGCGCGCGCGAAGTCGAGACGATCGGCGGCGAAGGCCGGGGTGATGCGCCGGCTCTTGAGTGGCTTCTTGGCCTTGCCGTCCTCATCCGGGGCGGGGAAGACCTGGTCGAAGAACTCGACCGACTTGGTGAAATGCTCGGCCTTGCGCTCCGGTTCACTGACCCAGCGACCGAGCGCCAGGTGCAGGCGCGCATTGCACAGCAGCACCTGCTCATCCTTGCCCTTGCCGAGTTCCAGGGCCTTGCCCGCGTATTCCTGCGCAGACTCGAAGTCGATCCAGTCGGTGTACGCGGCGGTGGCCGCGGCGACCATTTCATCGGCCGTGCGCGGTTCGATGTTCATCACGTAGGCCTTCCAGTCGGGATAGAAAGCGTCCGGTTCACGTCCGAACGATTTCTTGAACACCCCCATGTTGTCGCCGTCCCAGTTCTTCTTGGTCAAGCCACCATAGAAATTCTCGAACGGCTTGCGGTATTTGCCCTTGTCGGCGTAGAGCAGGTAGTGGATCAGGGCCCAGCCCTGCGGGTAGTATTCGCCGGTGTATTCCTGCGCCCCGCGCAACTGGCAGAGGCGGTTGAGCGAGAGGTCGCCGGCTTTGAGCATGCTCTTGAGGTGCCACAGGCGGTTGAAGGGGATGGTCTCCAGCTTCATGCCCTTGTCATCGCGCAGCGCGCTTTCGAAGAACACCGCTAGGCCTTCGTTGGCCCAGGTCGGGACCGCCTCGCAGACCGAGTGGATGACCAGATGGGTGCACTCGTGGAAGAGGGTGCTCATGGTCTGTTCCGGCGTGCCGGCGTAGAAACAGCGGATGCCGGTGCTGGGACCCCAATAGAAATAGCCGAGCACATTGCGGCTCATGGGGAATCTGGCGGCGGCGGAGCCGGCGAGGAACTGGTCCTGCGTGGCGTAGACCTCGACGTTGATGTTCTTGATGGCGGTCTTGGCGCCGAAGACCTTGGCCAATTCACTGTAACACTGCTCCATCGCCAAGCCGATGTCCTTGACCAGTTCCGGCGAAACGTTGCTGGTGATGATGAAATGACCCGGCTCGGTCTTGTAGACCCAGGCGTTCTTCCAGTCGCTGGCGAACTTGATGCGCTCGCGCGCAGTGGTCTGGCGTTTCTGGATGGTCTTGAGCCGGTGCGGCGAGATCCAGGTCCCGAGGTGCTTCACGTAGCCCTTGGACTGGTACATCTCCGCCTCGGGCATCCATTTGCCCTTGTAGAGCACTAGCCCCTGCTCGCTCTTGTCCTTGAATTCCTGCGTCACCAACCGACCCTTGTAGAGGACCTTGGCGTCGCTGGTCGCACCCTGGGGTGTCGGCGTGAGCGGAGCCTCGAGCGCAGAGGCCAGGATCGGAAGCAGCAGCAGACCCAGGAGCAGGGCACGGACCATAGCAACCTCCGGATGGATGGTCAGCCATCAAAGCCCTGGAGGATGCGAATGCCAGAGACGGCTGAGGGAGGGTCCGGGGTCCGGGTCTGTGGTCACGGGTATCCATGGGGCCGATGCAAACATGGTCCGCGACCAAAAGGAGTGGGGTCGAGCATGATGCCGGGCCGCTGTCCCCGGCCCGGGACAGCGGCGCCACGCGGGCCTGCCCTCGCCTTGCCCAATATGGACCCCCTCCTAGAGTCCGCCCCTCCTGAAAACGAGGCCCCTCATGAAACGCACCCACACCAACGGCGAACTGCGTGCCAGCCACGTCGACCAGACGGTCACCCTCTGCGGCTGGGTGCACAACCGGCGTGACCATGGTGGCATCATCTTCCTCGACCTGCGCGACCGCTACGGCTTGACCCAGGTCACGCTCGACCCGGATGTCTGCGGCAAGGAGGTGCACGAACTCGGCAATCGCGTGCGCTCGGAGTGGGTCCTCCAGATCACCGGCAAGGTCACCAGCCGCGGTGACAAGAAGAATCCCAACCTCGCCACTGGCGAGATCGAGGTCTTCGCCACCGACCTCGTGGTCCTGAACAAGGCCGAGACGCCCCCCTTCGAGATCGACGAGCACATCAAGGTCGGCGAGGAGGCGCGCCTGAGGAGCCGCTACCTCGACCTGCGCCGTCCCGGCATGCAGCGCAACCTGATCATCCGCCACCGCGTGACCAAGGTGGTGCGCGACTACTTCGATGCGGAGCGCTTCCTCGAGATCGAGACCCCGACGCTGTGCAAGTACACCCCAGGGGGCGCGCGCAACTTCCTCGTACCCTCGCGCCTGCACCAGGGCTCTTTCTACGCCCTCGCCGAATCGCCTCAGCTGTTCAAGCAGTTGCTGATGGTCGGTGGCTACGACCGCTACCTGCAGATCGCGCGTTGCTACCGCGACGAGGACCTGCGCAACGACCGCCAGCCGGAATTCACCCAGATCGATCTCGAAATGTCGTTCATCGACATGGACGACATCATGAACCTGGGCGAGGGCATGGCGCGCGCCGTGTGGAAGAACCTCCTTGGTGTCGACCTGCCGGCGAAGTTCCGGCGCATGACGTGGGCCGAGGGCATGCTCAAGTACGGCTCCGACAAGCCGGACCTGCGTTACGGCATGGAGATCGTCGAACTGACCGACTGGGCGCCGACCTCGGGTTTCTCCGTGTTCCAGAAGGCCGTCGAAGCCAAGGGCATCGTCCGGGCCCTGAACGCCAAGAAGGCGACCGAGATCCTGTCGCGCCGCACGCTCGACACCCTCACTGAATTCGCCAAGGGGTATGGCGCCAAGGGTCTGGCCTGGATCAAGATCGGTGGCGATCCCGCCAAGGCCGAGAGCTGGCAGGGCCCGGCGGCCAAGAACATCACCGAAGCCGCCCGCATCGAGCTGGGCATCCGCATGAACGTCGAGGACGGCGACGTGCTCTTCTTCGGCGCCGACAGCTTCAAGGTGGTGTGCGCCACCCTCGGCGCGGTGCGCGTCGAACTCGGCACCAAGCTGCTGAAGCTCGCCCGCGGCGACGATTGGCAGTTCCTGTGGATCCACAGCGCACCCGCGTTCGAGTGGAGCGACGAATCGCAGGCGCTGGTGGCCAACCACCACCCGTTCACGGCGCCATACGACGACCATGTGGACCTGCTGGCCAGCGACCCGGCGAAGGTGCTGTCCAAGAGCTACGACATGGTGCTGAACGGCAACGAGATCGGCGGCGGCTCCATCCGCATCCACGACTCGGCGACCCAGTCGAAGGTCTTCCGCGCTCTCGGCATCAGCGAGGAGGATGCGCAGAAGAAGTTCGGCTTCCTGCTGCACGCCCTGTCCTTCGGCGCACCGCCGCACGGCGGCATGGCCTTCGGCCTCGACCGCCTGATCATGCTGATCACGCAGGCCGACAGCATCCGTGACGTCATCGCCTTCCCCAAGACCCAGCGCGGCCGCGACGAGATGCTCGACTGCCCGACGCCAGTGACCGATCGCCAGCTCAAGGAACTGGCGCTGGTGACGGCGGCGCCGGCGGCGGCGAAGGGCTGAGCGCATGGATGACCGGGCGATTGTCGCTTTCGCGCACGTCGCCCGATCGTTCTGCCAATGGGCGGAGCAGCCGCCCGGTTCGCCCGACGCCGAATCGCTCGCCGGGCGGTCGTGGTTGTGCCGCCTGTATGCGGCCGCCCTGGAACTCCCTTCCGACGTCGAAGTCAGCGCTGTGGAGCACGAGTCCTGTTCCGATGAGCGCTGGAAACGGGTGTTCAAACGTTTCGGCGCCTTGCCCATCAACTGGTTCTCGCAGGTTCCAGATTCCCGGGTGATACCCGGCGGGGAGCCGGTCGCTGGCGATGTCGCCGATGACCTCGCCGATCTCTTCCGTGATCTGTGGGATGGCCTGCAGGCGTACGATTCAGGAAGCCACCAGGACGCGGCGTCGGCCTGGCGACGGTCGTTCGAGGTCCATTGGGGTTCCCACGTGACGAACGCCCTGGTGGCGTTGCACGCGGTGGCCAGCGGCCCGTGTGAGCCCCCCGACGCGAAGAGCGGCTAAGACAAGGCCGGAGCTCCGTCGGCTTGTGTCACCCGCTCAATCTTTTAGCGTTCCGCCCGGCATTTCACCGATCGCCTCTCGTTTACGCGCCTAGCCGCCGAGCCCACGCCCAATGACGCCACTTCTCGACCTGCTCGATGCCGCCACTGAAGCGCGGGTGAACAATCCACAATTGCGTCCGTCGGTCCTGGCGTCCCTCCGCCTTGGCACCAGCGCCGGCTATCTCCGCTTCGGTCGGCTGACCACCTTCCGTCATGACAGCGAGATCCGTGAGATCATCTCACAAGGTGAGTGTTCGCAGAATGACGATGAGCAGCTGCGCATCACCTTGGAGGCGCGTGACGCCCGCACCGTGACCACGACGGGCAACCTGACCGCCTATCCCCTGGGCAAGGGCAAACGCATCCACGGCGTCCTGCTGGTCGAGGATCCCAAGCCTGACGTGGGGCCACTGCTCGCCGACCTGTTTCTCCAATGGTGCGCGGTGGCCGAGTTCACCAGCCTGGAGAAGGCCGAGCTGATCGATGAGAACTTCCAACTGCGCGAGGAGATCAAGCAGCAGTTCTCGGACAAGAACATCATCGCCGTCTCCGGCGCCTTCCGCCGCGTCCTCGACAGTGCCCGACGGGTGGCTGCATCGTCCGCGACGGTGCTCATCCATGGCGAGACCGGTACCGGTAAGGAACTGATCGCACGCGTCATCCACGCCCACAGCAATCGCGCCAATGGCGCCTTCGTCGCGATCAACTGCGGTGCCCTGTCGGAGTCGCTGCTGGAAAGCGAGCTGTTCGGCCACGTCAAAGGCGCCTTCACTGGCGCGATCGCCGATCGCAAAGGTCGTTTCGAGGCCGCCAACGGCGGCACCATCTTCCTCGATGAGATCGGCGAGGTCAGCCCGGCGATGCAGGTGCGCCTGCTGCGCGTGCTGCAGGAGATGGAGATCGAACGGGTCGGCGATACCAAGACGCGCAAACTCGACGTGCGCGTGGTCGCCGCCACCAATCGCGTGCTCGAGAAGGAGGTCGAGAAGGGCACCTTCCGCGCCGACCTCTACTATCGCCTGAATGTCGTCTACCTGCACATCCCGCCGCTGCGCCAACGCACCGAGGACATTCCGCACCTGGTGGAATACTTCCTGGGCATCTACTGCCAGCGCAACGTCAAGTTCATCGATTCGATCTCGCGCGAGGTGCTCGAGGTCCTGACCCGCTATCCCTGGCCCGGCAACGTCCGCGAGCTTGAAAACTGCATCGAGAAGATCGTGGTCATGGCGCCGGCCAAGGAGATCACGCCCGATCTGCTGCCGATGTCGGTGATGGCCTACGATCCGCACCAGGAGTCCGACAAGGCCGCCGGCCTGGTCAGCTTCGAGACCCGCCTGAGCAGCTACATGCAGTCGGAGACCCACGCCTGCCTGCAACGCGGCGGTGCCGACCTCTACGAGGTGGTGCGCTCGAAATGGGAACGCTACCTCTTCGAAGCGGTGCTCAACGCCTGCAACAACAACAAGAGCAAGGCGGCGCAGATCCTAGGGATCACGCGCAATACGCTGAACACGCGATTGAAGGAACTGTGCGATGTGAAGCGGCAGTGGACGGTGGAGTGACTGCTCCCTAGGACGCAGCCGACTTTTCTGCCCTCGACACGAGGGGAAGCACCGATGAGTGCTACGGCGGCAAAGCGGGCAACAGCTCGCACGATGCCGTGCATTTCAAGGCCTTCGCTGCCAGAACCTTTACCCGTTATGATTTCGCCCGCGTCCGACGGAGTCGTTCGTCATCCCGCCATTTGGCGATCGCCGCGTGATCCCCCGACATCAGCGCCTCCGGCACCGCCAGGTCGCGGAACTCGCGCGGCCGGCTGTAGCTGGGGTGGTCGAACTCCTCGCCCGCGGTGAAGCTGTCTGCGACCGCGCTTTCAGCGTTGCCGAGCGCTCCTGCTTGCAGACGGGTGACCGCGTCGACCAGCACCAATGCTGCGAGTTCGCCGCCGCTGATCACCAGATCGCCGATCGAAAACAGCTCCGGCCGGTAGAGTTCGACGATGCGCTCGTCGATGCCTTCATAGTGGCCGCACAACACGATCAGGTGGGACTTCGTCGCCAGTTCACGCACCCGCGGTTGGTCCAGTTTGCGTCCCTGTGGCGAGGTCATCAACAGCGTTGGTTTTGCACTCTGAGTCATCAGGTGATCGAGGCAGCCGGCGATCGGCGGCGCCATCATCACCATTCCTGGGCCACCGCCGAACGGCCGGTCGTCGACCTTGCGGTGGCGGCCGCCGGCCCAGGCGCGGGGATCGACCGCCGTGATATCGATCAGACCACGACGGCGCGCGCGCCCAACGATGCTGCTGTCGAGGTAGGCCTCGCAGGTATCGGGGAAGAGGGTGACGAGGTCGATCTTCATGGTTGGAATTGCCACGGTGCGAAGGGCGAGGTGCGCGGTGCGAAGTTGGGCGTGCCTGTGCGCCAAGTGGAAGCGACCGAGTCTACCTCAGGACTGAACGGACTGCAGGGTTCATGCCCGCGGCGGCAGAAGGT
>JANPIY010000251.1:0-3525 GCA_031425255.1 Planctomycetota bacterium | reverse complement strand
GCGGCCTTCTCCTCGGCTTCCTTGGCGGCCTTTTCCTTGGCGGCCTTTTCATCCGACTCCTTGGCGAGCTGGGCGGCGGCGGCCTCCTTGGCGGCCTGCTCGGCAGCGGCTTTGTCCTTGGCGGCCTGCTCGGCGGCGGCCTTGTCCTTGGCGGCTTTTTCGGCAGCCGCCTGGTCGGCAGCGGTGGTGTCCACTACGGGCGCCGGGGTCTTGGTGGGCGCGCGCGTCGCCACGACGATGCCGATGACGAGAGCGATGATGGCGAGCACGACGATGACGATCGTTTTCATGGGACTTCCTGGGGGGCCGCAGGTCGTATGGCCCACGCTACAGATTGCCATCGCTGGCCAGGCCGTTGCTCGACAGGAACCCGCGCCGGTTCAGCGTTCCGCGTGCAGACGACCATCCCGCAGGCTCAGGCGCCGATCGGCGCGTTCGGCGATGGCCGGGTCATGGGTGACGATCACCACGCTGGCTTGCGCCTGGCGAGCGAGGTCGAGCAGCTGGTCGAGCACCACCGCCGCGGTCGCCGGGTCGAGGTTGCCGGTCGGTTCATCGGCCAGCAGCAGGTGCGGTTGCGGCAGCAGCGCGCGGGCCAGCGCCACGCGTTGGCGTTCGCCGCCGGAGAGCGTGCGCACGTCCTGCGTCACGCGGCCGCCCAGACCCAGGCGCGTCAGCAGCTCGCGCGCCCGGACCTCGGCGGCGGCCAGCGGCAGGCCGGCGGTACGTGCGGTCATCAGCACGTTCTCCAGCAAGGTGAATTCCGGCAGCAGGTGGAAGGCCTGGAAGACGAAGCCGATGCGCCGGGCGCGGGCACGGGAACGGGCGTCGTCGCGCAGGGTGGTCAGCTCGTCGCCGTCGAGGCGGATGCTGCCGCCATCGGGGCGATCGAGCAGGCCGAGGCAGTGCAGCAGAGTGCTCTTGCCGGTACCGCTGGCACCGCGGATGGCGACCACCTCGCCGGCGTCCACGCTCAGGCTGAGATCCGTGAGCACGCTCAGCCCAGGGTAGGCCTTGCTGATGCCTGCGACCATCAGCCGGTTGGTGCGCGTCGGGGTCGGCGCCGCGGAAGGCGTGAGCGGCGTGTCCATCAGCCGCCCTCGCGCAGGATGGCGATGGGATCGATGCGGCTCGCGCGTCGCGCGGGCAGGTACACCGCCAGCAGACCGACCAGGGTCATGACGCCGACGAAGAACAGCGGAATGCGCACATCCCAGCTGATCGGCGCTTCCGGCGTGTAGAGCACCTCCTGCGGGAACAACGGGATGCCGAAGAAGTCGCTGAGCGGATTGAGCACGAACAGGGCACCCCAGCCGATCGCCGAGCCCAGGCCGCCGCCGACCAGGCAGGCGACGATGCCGGCGATGAGGAAGGCATTGCCGATGTCGCGACGGCGTGCCCCCAGACCGAGCAGCACGCCGATGTCGTGGCGTTTCTCCGCCACCAGCGTGCTGAACACCGCGTAGACGATGAACACCGCGATGCCCTGCACGAGGATCATCACCAGGCCGATGACGTTGCGCTGGATCTCGAAACTCTTGACCAGGTTGCCGCGCCGTTCCATCCAGGTGGTGATGCGTTGGCCGGTGGCCAGGCTGAGCGCGTCGCGCACCACCTCGGCCTCGCCTGCGGGTCCGAGTTGCACGCGGTAACCGCTGATCTGCGGCGGACGTGGTCCACGGGCATGCAGGTCGGCGAGGCGCTGACCGAGCGGCAGGGGCAGGATGCCGAGCGAGCGGTCGATCTCGTAGATGCCGGTACCGATGGTGTCGCTGATCTGCGCCACCACCTGGCCGGTAGTACCACCGCTGCCGTTGGGCACCGTCAGGCGCACGGTCTGCCCAGGGCGCAGGCCGTAGGTATAGGCGAGTTCGCGACCCACCACCACGCCGGCGGTCGGCCGCTGGCGGGGGGGCAATGGCAAGGGGCCCAGGCCCAGGCCACCAACCAGCTCGAGACCGGTGAACATCAGGTGGTCACGCCAGGCTGGCGTCAGCAGGCCGGAACCGCGTTCATGTGCGCCCAGGGGTGGCGCGTCGAGGTTGGTCACCGGACGCGGGTGCAGAACCGCCGTGGAGAGTCGGCCCATGGCGCTGTCGCGTCCCCAGTCGATCGCATCGATCAGGCAGGGCAGGTTCATCCGCAGGTCGGCGCCACCGTCGCGCGGCGTGAGGATGGCATAGGTCGACACGAACGGCGCCACCGCAGCGACACCGGGAGTACGCTGGACCGTCGCGAGGTCATCGGCGTCCTGCACCAGCGGCCCGCTCTGCCACGGCGCCTCGATGGTGAGGTCGCTCTCGTTGGCCCGGACCTGCAGGCGGGTGACATCGATGAAGCCCTGCATGACCCCCAGCACCACCACCGGAACCGCCACCGTCAAGGTGATGGCGGCGAGCGCCAACCACGCCGTGCGGCGGGTACGCAGGTAACGCAAACCGAGATGCCAGGCCAGCATGGCGCGCAGCATGGAAGGCCAGCAGGACCTCGCCAGGGGGCATGGGCGGGCCGGTCGGCGGTCGGCGGTCGGCGGTCGGCGGTCGCCAGTTGCCAGTCGGCAGTCGCCAGTCGCCCTTCGCCCTTTGCCAAAGCCCGCGATCAGGGCACGGATGGCGCCAGGTCCGGTCCTGGGGTATCTTCGCAGCTCATGCCGCCAGTCTTGCAATCGGTGCGGGTACGGTCCCTGGCGGTCCTGCTCAGCGTGGTCGTCGCCGTCCTGGTGGCATTGGGAGTCTGGACCCATCAGGTCCTGCGGCAGTCGTTCGAACGCCTGGAGGCGGCCGAGGCGGTCGAGGAGCTGCAGCTCGCCCAGCAGACCTTCGCTGAGCGCTGCGAGGCGCTGACCAGCAACGCGATCAGTTGGAGCCGGATGGCGGCGAAGGATGACAGCCCCACCTTGACGACGCGCCTGCCAGGTGACGTCGTCGTGCTGTTCGAAGTGTCGTTAGACGATTCCGCGGTGCCGGAGCTGGGGCGGGTCGCCATCAGCGACGAGACTCTGATCGGGCAGCTTCCGAGCCTGCTGGCGCACATCCCACCACTGACCGGTCTCGTCGGCCTGGGCGACTCCGGGCGGGCGCTGGTACAGCCCGCCGGGCGATTGCTGCTGCTGACTTGGCGCTACCAGGTGCTGTCGAGCGGCGGCATCGGGGCGGTGGCGGCCGGCACCTGGCTGGACTCCGCCTGGGTCGCCCGTTTCGGCGATTCGATCCATCACCACACCCGCTTCACGCCACGCACTGCGATGGCGCTCGACGCGATTCAAGCGCACGCGCTCGATGGGCCTCATGGCATGGTCCTGGAGCGCTCGGATGAGGAGGAGCTGCTCGGCCATGCCCGCATCGATCTGCCAGGTGGGCCGCTGGTGGTGTCGCTGTCGCTCGATCGCGGCATCGTCGCCGCCGGTGGGATCACCTGGGAATTCCTGATGACGGCGATCATCGTCACCGGCGGAATGCTGGTGCTGACGATGATGCTGCTGCTCGACTGGACGGTGCTGGCGCGCCTGACCCGGCTGGGTCAGCG
>JANPIY010000250.1:0-2203 GCA_031425255.1 Planctomycetota bacterium | reverse complement strand
CCGACGACGAACTGCTTCCCAGGGAGGAAGGCGCCATCGGCCTGCTGTTGGGCGAGCAGCCAATCCTGGGCCTTGGTCAAGAGGGCCTCGACGGCGGCCTTGTCCGGCACCGCCGGCGCATCCGCCGCGGGTGCGAACGTTCCGCTGACCAGGCAACCGACCAGGGTCAAGGTGGAGAGGAGACGATGCATGGGAGGCTCCGCGCGGTGGGTGCTGAGGCTGATGATGAGCTGGCGAGGAGCCTGAGCGTCGCGCGCGCCAATGCATCCCCCGGATCGGCGGGGGAGTTGCCCACGGTGTGAGCAGCCACCTCGCCACCTGACCATCGCTTCGACATCGGCTGGGCGCTGACGCGTGGACGCACGCTCAGGCGCGCTGGTCGATCCCGGGCTGCAGCGCGCCGCTGGCAGCCACGCGATAGGCGCCCAGCGCCCGTTGGAAGGAACGCTCCGCCGAGGCGGATCCCTCCACTTGCGAGGTCGCCACATCGTCGTCCCGGGTGCCGGCTGCGGTGGCTGCCTTCTGCTGCGCTGGGACCGACGGCTGACCGGCACCGGCCGCGGCGTCGCTCGCGGCGCTGGGCTCGGCTGCGCTATCAGGGTTCTTGGCCTCAGTGACCTTGCCGCGTTCTTCTTGACGCACGGCGGCTTCGATCGCCGAGGCGGCGGCCGCGACGGCGAAGTCCTGCGCCGAGGGATCACCCGGCGCCATCGCGGCGGCGCGTACACGCGCCATCTTGGCGATGGTCGCCTCTGGGCTGCCACCGCTGACGGAGAGATCGACCGGGACCTCGCCGCCGACGGCGTACTGCCGACCATCGGGTCCCTGCTGGTAGCTGAACGTGGCACCGCCCACGACACCGCCGCCCGCGGCCTGATGTGCCGCCTCGTGCGCCCGCACGTCGCGGTCGCGGGTCTGGAGCTCGGCGACCAGGCGCTGGTCATCGCGGCTCAAGGTCAGGGGGGAGGCCGTCTGCTTGGCGCTTCCCGGCGCGGCGGCGTCCGGATCGGTCGGGGCTTCCTTGCTGGCGGGCCCGTCCACTCCGGGCTGATCGCTGACGCTCATGTCGGTCGGGCTCTGCCCTGAGGGTGTGAAGGTGTCGCTGCGCAACGGGCTCGCGGATGCCGCGACGGGCAACGGCGCCGTACGGGTGACCGGACGTGCGGTACAAGCAGCACACGTTCCACATGCGCACGCGGCGAGGCGGGCGGTGGTTATCGGACCGAGCGTGAGGGACATGCGGCGGAATGGTAGCCCAGGGCGCGCTGACGGGCAAGCCGCAGAGGATGGTTTCTGCTACGCCCGGCGCTTACGGCCGGCGCAACCAGCGCCGGCGTACCGCCCCATCGGTGATGCCTGGAAACCAGGTCGCCAAGCCGAAGACCCAACGCGCCAGCGGGTAGGGCCAGACCTCGGGACGCGGTCGGATGATCGCCGCGACCATCCGCTGGGCCACCGTGGCGGCGCTCTGGGTCGGTTCGCTGGCACTGCGTACGGGTGCCCGCCCGCCGATGGCCGCCGCGGCGTCCCAGAACTCGGTGGCGGTGCCGATCGGATGCACGCTGGTCACCGCGATGCGCTCATCGGCGAGTTCAACCCGCAGCGCCTCGGCGACCGAAAGCTGTGCTGCCTTGGTGGCGGCATAGGCGCCGCCTTCGGGTCCGGCCCGCCGGGCCAGGCACGACGACACGATCATCACCTGGCCACGCCAGCCCTGGCGTTCGGGCTGGACGCTCAGCAGCGGCAGCGCCGCACGGATGCAATCGGTGGTGCCATAGAGGTTGGTCGCCATCAGCGCCTGCCATTCCTCTGGCGTCATCTCGCTGATGCGGCGGGCGATGCCGTAACCGGCGTTGCATACCAGGGTATCGATGCGGCCATACGCCGCCTGCGTCGCGGCGATGAAGGAACGACAATCCTCGCTGCGCGCCACGTCCGTGCGCTGGATGAGATGTCCACCGCCGAGCTCACGATTGAGCGCTTCCAAGGCGTCGAGCCGTCTCGCCCCCAACGCCAGCCGTGCGCCGTGGCCGTGCAATTCGATCGCCAACGCCCGGCCGATGCCGGCGCTGGCGCCCGTGATGGCGACGACCATGTCCTGCAAAGCACGCATGGCGGTGTTGTCGCGCTGAGCGTGAGCGACGCCAGCCCATGCCCGCGCCGTTCCGCCTGTTGCCACCCACCCCATTTCCCCGCATATCCC
>JANPIY010000249.1:0-2530 GCA_031425255.1 Planctomycetota bacterium | reverse complement strand
TTGAGCACCACGTAGCGGGCCGGGTTGAGCGGGTTGGGATAGATCAGTGCCAGGGCGCGCTGGCTGGCGGGGAAGGATCGCGCGCCGACGGTGATGGCCTGGGCATTCCAGGCGATTGGTAGTTTGGGCAGCACCTTGGCGACCAGCTGGTTCGACGTCGCGTCGCCCCACAGTAGCAGATGGTATTTCTCGATGTCCTCGTCGGTGACCTCGCTGTCCTTCTTGATCCGCAGTTCACCACGGATGGCGCCGGCCCAACGCTCGCGGAAGTGGGCGGCCTCGAAAGCGGACCAGCGCTGGAATTTCTCGTTCGGTGAGATGCCGGTAGGCTCGACCACCAGGAAGGCCTCGTTGAAGGCGTCGTCGATCGGACCCTGCTGGCCGGGACGTTTGCGCAGGCCCTGGTCGTCGCTGGGCTGGGCGACGCGCCAGGCGGTGCCGTCCTTCACCAGGTCGGCACCGGTGGCGGGAACCTTGGGGACCTTCACCACGGTGCCGTCGACAGTGACGGTGCCACCCTTCAGCAGCGCGGGCCAGCTCACGCGCAGGCGACTGATGTTCACGGTCTTCACGTCGACGCTGCCACCCTTGGCCTCGGCGTCGATGCGGCTGTCCTTCCAGTGTTCATCCAGGCCGAGCGCTTCGAGCCAGAACAGGCGGTTGTAGCGCAGGGTGCGGGTCTGGAACGACAACGTCGGCTGGTCGACCGGTCGGCCCTTCACCACCGCCTCCTTCACCAGAGCCAAGGCCTGCTTGAGTGTCTCGGGGTGGTATTTGTGCGCGGTGTCGGGTCCGATCAGGTGGATGAGCGTCTTGCCGTGCTCCTTGAAAGATTCCTCCAAAACACGCGCGGCCTGGATCTGGCCGTCCTTGTCGCCGCTATAACAGCTGAAGGGGATAGTGAACAGGTTGCGCACATAACAGGGCACGTCATTCACGCCCCACAGGATCTGCTCGATGGCCGGTACCTCCTCGATTTTGAGGCGGGTGAATTTTGCCGTCTCGCTGTAACCGGCGCCGGTGTGGATGCAGCAGAAGCGGTCGGTGTAGTGGCTGCCGACCGTCTTCGAGCCGCCGCCACCCATCGAGAAACCCATCAGGACGATGCGCTCGTGATCGATGCGGTACTGGCTCTCGGCGTGGGCGATGGCCTCCAGCACGTCCTGTTCTCCAGGACCCTTGAAGCCGATGCACTGCCGGCCGAAGGCGTGCAGCACGATGGTGTCATCGGGGTGGACCAGATCGCGATCCCGGGCGTGTTTGTGGATGAAGTGCAGATCGGTGTCGGCCGAGGCCCGACCGTGCAGCCAGACGTAGAGCGGTGCCGGCTTGCTGAGGTCGAGGCCTTCGGGAATCACCAGGCCATATGGCTGGGCCGAGCCATCGATGGCGGAGGTGAAACCGCGGATGACGAGACCCTTCTGGGTGGTCCAGGGATGGCTGGCGAGGTGCTCCAGCCGTTCCTTGGCCTGCTGCAGCGCCCAGTCGGCCTTGGCGACATCCTTGGTCGCGTCCTTCTTGTCATAGAACTCGCTGAAGCGCAGGGCGAGGTCGACCGCCTTGATGAAGATCCGCACATCGGCGCTCAGCGGTGAAGCGGCCTGCGCCTGCACCTGCTTGGACAGCTCGGTGACGCTGGCACGCAGGCGCTCCTGGTCCGCCGCAGGCAGCTCCTTGCCCAGATCGGGCAGCACGCGGACGACCGCTGGCAATTCCTCGGCCCACAGGCAGGAGGTGGACAGCAGCATGGTCGCAGCCGTGGTCAGAGCCGAGGTTCGGAGCAAGAGACGGAGCATAGGGGCTTCCAGAGGTGAGCAGGACATACCGGCGACCGACCGCCATGCTGAGTGGCGGCACTGGCGGCTCTTTGTCCAGCCGGCCTGGGAACTGACGAATGCGGGGGGAACCGCGGAGCGTTACCCGCGGGGCCGATGCCTCCTGTTCAACCCAGGCTTTCGCGACAGCCTTCGCCCGCTACGGCAACCCTGGGAGCCACCTGCGTGTCGATGTTCCTGAGCACCATCCTGCTTCCTCTCGCCCTCGCCGGGGGCGTGCTGCTGATGCTGGAGGCCGGTCGCAAGGTCGGCATCTGGCGCCGTCGACGCGGTGATGAACCCGGTGGGAGCGGGGCGATCGAAGGTGCGGTGTTCGCCATCTTCGGACTGCTGGTGGCCTTCACCTTCTCAGGCGCCGCCTCGCGCTTCGATGCCCGGCGCACCCTCATCGGGCAGGAGGCCAATGCCATCGGCACCGCCTGGATGCGTCTGGACCTGCTGCCCAGCGAACACCAGGCCGCGCTGCGCGACGACTTCCGCCAATACCTGGACGCGCGCCTCGCCACCTTCCGCAATGCCCGTGATGCCGAGGTGGTCGCCGAGCGCATGGCGGAGGCGGATCGGCTGACGACGCGGATCTGGAGCAAGGCGCTGGCCGCCTGCCGCGTCGATCCCTCGCCCGCCACCACGACCCTGATGGTACCCGCGCTCAATGAGATGTTCGACATCGCCACCACCCGGCTGATGGCGACCCG
>JANPIY010000248.1:0-1969 GCA_031425255.1 Planctomycetota bacterium | reverse complement strand
CCGGCGTCATGGCGGCGATTGGAGGACCTCGATGGTCGGCGCCAGTTCGCCGTGCCGACTCCAGGGACCGGCGTGGTGCCCGAGCTGGGCGACACCCGCTGGGGACTGGACGTGCGCAGCAGCACCAGCGTCGATCTCGGCGATGCCACGCGGCCATGGAGCATGGTCCAGTCGATCGAGCTGGCCGACCAGGGCGCCCGCCTCGGCGAATTCGCGCTGCAGGTCCCCGCCGGCTGGCTGGTGCAGACGCTGATCTCGGACCAGCCGCTGCGCATCCGCGAACTCGCCGGCGGCGGCGAGCTCGCGGAACTGCCGGCAGGCGCCCGGCTGAGCGTGGTGCCGCAGGCGGTGTCGGTGCGGGCGCTCACCCTCACCATGACCCTCTCGCGCGTTGCGCGCGAGCCCGCTGAAGTGATGCCGGTGCTGGTGGTGGCCAACCGTCGCAGCAGCCATCGTCTGGCGCTGCTCAGCGCTGCGCCGCTGAGCACCCGCATCACCGCTGGCGCGAGCTGGCGCATGGGCGCGGGTGGCGCGGCGGCGCTGCCGGCCGGGACCCTGCGGGCGGAACTCTTCGCCACCGGCGAACCGACGCCGGTGCGGGTCGAGACCGCGCGGCTCGAACCCGAGGTCGGCGCCGAAGCGGTGCTCTATCTCGCCCCAGGGCTGCGCGACGAGCACTGGTGCCGTCTCGATCTGCGCCTGCACATCCGCGCTGGCGAGCTCGAAACGCTGCGCCTGGAGGCGCCGCTGCTGCGCGATGCGCGGCTGCAGGTCATCAGCGCCACGCTCAGCCGTGACGTCCAGGCCGACGGTTTGGAGCTGCGCGCGCGTGTGCCGCTGGCTGGCGATCACCTGCTGCGCCTCGAGGGCGCGCTCGATCCGGCCCGGCTGGGAATGTTGGTGCGGCTCGTCCTGAGCAGTGGCGCGCAGGTCATCGCGCTGCGCCAGGTGGTGGTGGTACAGGCTCCGCCGCAGGCCGATCTGGTGCTCGCCGCCGGTCCCGGTGCCATCGCCCTGGCGGGTGATGCGCTACCGTCGTGGAGCCGGCCCCTGCCCGGCATCCCGGTCTCCGCCGCCTGGCGCCTGGGGACCGGCGAGACCGGTGGCTATCGCCTGGAACGCCGCGAACTCGCGGCGGCACCCGCCGGCTTCATCGACCAGTTGGTGACGCGCAGCCAGATTGACACCGCCGGCACCATGACGGTGCTCACCGCACGCGTGGCCGCGCCGACGGTCCAGGCGCTGCCGCTGATCGTGCCGGCCGGCATGCGCCTGCTGCAGGCCACCATCGATGGCCAGGAGGTGGCAGTGCGCGCCACGGCAGGCGGCAATGAGCTGCCGCTGCCTGGACGGACCCAGGTGCAGGTGGCGCTATGGTTCAGCGGTCCGGCGCCGACCGCCGCCGGCGCTGGCTGGGATCTGCGCTTGCCTCTGCCGCGTCTGGGCGATCTGCCGGCGACCGCCACCGCGTGGACCGTCAGCGTCGCCGGCGGCTTGCGCGCCCAGGTGGTCGACGATCCGGCGGCGATGCCGCTGAGCCCGAGCGAGCGCAGCAGCGGTCGTCCGTGGTTCGCCAGCTGGTGGGAACTCCCGGTCGGACACGAGGTCCCGGCCCTGCCGGCGCGGCATCTGACTGCCGCCGTGGTCGACGCGCGCGCCCTCGATTCGCAAGCGGACGCCGCGCCGACGCAAGGCGAACCGCAGCTCGTCCTGCATGGTCACCGCTGGAGTGGCACCCGCCTTGGCGGCGAGACCCATGTGCATCTGCGTCTGACCGCGCTGAGCACCTTGCGCGCGTGGGATCACCTCGGCTGGGTGCTGGCGGTGCTGGCGGCGGTGGCGCTGACGTGGCGGGCCGGCTGGCGCGTGCGCGCCACGCTGGCCTGCGCCGCGTGGCTGCTGGCGGCGGCGTTGCACGGCTGGCAGGCGGGCGCCGGTCCGCTACTGGCGTTGTGCGAATGGCTGCCGC
>JANPIY010000247.1:0-8757 GCA_031425255.1 Planctomycetota bacterium | reverse complement strand
ACCCGCACCACTCTCCTGCGCCGTTTCACCCTGCTCGGCCTCCTGCTGATGACCGTCCCGCTGGCTGGCGGTAGCGGCCTCCAGGCCGCCGATGCCGCCGATCAGGCGCTGCCGAAACGCGACAAGGCCGGCAATCCCGATGCGCGCTTCCTCAAACGGCACGAGGAGTTCCTCGCCACCGCCAGGAAGGGGGGCTATCAGCTGGTCCTGCTTGGAGATTTCCTCATCGACGACTTCCGCGGCCACAACAAGAACCAAATCGGCGCGATCTTCAGCAAGGCCTTCGGCGCCTACGCGCCGCTCAACCTGGGCAACGGCGGCGACTACACCCAGCATGTGTTGTGGCGCATCGAGAATGGCGAACTCGAAGGCTATCAACCTAAGGTGATGATGCTGATGATCGGCGGCACCAATGGTTCCAATGGCGAATCACCGGAAGCGATCCTCGCCGGGATCAAGGCCATCATCGCCTGCGCCCAGGCCAAGGTGCCCGGCCTCAAGACCCTGCTCCTGCCGGTGCTGCCCTGGGACGCCAACCCGGGCGAACGTCGTCGCCGTCATGGCGTGGTGAACGCGCTGCTGCCCCAGCTCGACGATGGCGGCAAGACCGTGCTCTACGTCGATATCAGTGGCAGATTCGTCGACGAGCGGGGAGTCATTCCCAAGGAGATCATGCCTGATGCCGCGCACCTGTCCGAGGCGGGGTACCAGATCTGGGCGGACGCCGTCGCCGAGCCGCTCGCGCGCCTGATGGGATCCACGCCGACCGTCGCGAGCGACCAGGCGCCGTGAAGCGCGTCGCCTCCGTCCGCTCGGGGCGATGAGCGCGGCAGCCACCTGAGCGCCCACCGGGCGCTCGCATTCCTGGAGGTCACGCGATGAAACGGTCTCACCTCTCCCTGCTCTTGCTGCTGGCGACGTGGTTGACGGCAGCCGGCGCGGCCGCAGGAGCCGTAGCGGACATCGCGCGATCGGTTCCGGAGATCCCGGAACAGAAGATGCACAAAGGCCAACCCGAGCAGAAGGTCGTGGTCAAGCACGAGGCGTACGTCAAGGTCGCCCGCGCCAACCAGGCCAAGCTGGTGTTCATCGGAGATTCCATCACCGAGGCCTGGCGCAGTCATACGGAGATCTGGACCAAGGCCTTCGGCGCCTACGCGCCGGCGAACTTCGGCATCGGTTGGGACCGCACGCAGAATGTGCTCTGGCGACTGGAGAACGGCGAGCTGGACGGCTTCACGCCGACGGCCGCGGTGGTGCTAATCGGCACCAACAATATCCAGGCGGATGCCCCGGCGGATGTCGCCAAGGGGATCACCAGGATCGTCGCCCTCATCCGCGAGAAATCGCCCGCCACCAAGGTGCTGCTGCTGGCGATCTTCCCCCGTGGCGCCAAGGCGCAGAACAACCCCGAGCGGGAGAAGATCAGGCAGGTCAACGATCTCATCGCCACACTGCACGATGGCACCCGGGTGTTCTTCATGGACATCGGCGGCATCTTTTTGCGGCCAGACGGCACCATGGCCGAGGGCATGGGACCAGACCACCTGCATCTGACCGCCAAGGGGTATCAGCAGTACGCTGAGGCCATCGGCCCGCGCCTCGCCGAACTCATGAAGTGATCCCGCGATCCCTGAGGCGGCGCCTGGCAGCCATGCTGCCGGCCGCAAATCGGTGGGACCTCCCGCGCCAGGTCCCCAGGAGACGCGGGATCCGGACCCCGGCTCATGTTGAACCTTGAACAGCGTCGGCCGCCGTCGGGATTATCCCGGTAAGATATGAGCGTCCCGGACATACGGTCGCACATGGACCACCCGATCCCCTCGCCAGCGGCAAGCATTCCCGCCGCTCCTTGCTCCCGTCGTTCGGCCCTCTCTCGAGGTATGGTCTCATGATCATTCGTTGCTCCGGTCGCTTCTCCGCTTTGCCGTTCCTGTTCGCCCTCGCGGTGATGACCACCACCACTGCCGCGGCCGGCGAAACCACCCGCGCCATCGGCATCAATTATTTCGACTGCTTCATGCGCACGCTCATCGACGGCAAGGACACCAGCTATGCCGAGGGCTTCCGCGTGCTCGGGGAGCGCGGCATCCCGTTCGCCCGCTTCTGCGCCACCGGTTATTGGCCAGCGGACATGCGACTCTACCAGGAGGACCGGGTGGAGTACTTCCGCCGCCTCGATGCCGTGGTGGCGGCCGCCCGCGAACAGCGCGTCGGGCTGATCCCATGCCTGTTCTGGGCCGCCGCCTGTGTTCCCGACCTGATGGGGGAGCCGCTCGACTGCTGGGGCGACCCGGCCAGCCGCACCCAGGGGTTCATGCGCGACTACGTGCGCGAGGTCGTCACGCGCTATCGCGACGATCCCACCATCTGGGCCTGGGAATTCGGCAATGAATACAGCCTGAGCGCCAGCCTGCCCAATGCGTCAGAGCATCGGCCACCGACGCATCCCAAGCGCGGCACACCGGCGACGCGCAGTGCGCGCGACGAACTGACCATGGCCATGACCCGCGCCGCCTTCACCGCCTTCGCCAACGAGGTGCGGAAATACGATGCCACCCGCCCGCTGCTGTCCGGCGACGCCTTCCCCAGACCCTCGGCGTGGAACCAGGAACACCGGCGTACCTGGAGCGCGGACACCCCAGAGCAAGCCGACCAGATGCTCACCTTCGTCAATCCGGCACCACTCACCGGCATCAGCATCCATGTCTATGGCGACGACGATCTCCAATTCGAGCGCGTCATGCGGGTGGCGAAGCGGCTCGGTCGGACGGTGTTCGTCGGCGAGTTCGGCGTCCCGGGCACCGGTCCCGAGCAGGAGCGCCACCTGCGCCGCATGCTGCGCTCGATCATAGCCCACGACATCGCCTGGGCGGCGTTGTGGGTCTACGACCTCAAGAACCAGCCGGAACACACCGTCACCACCAGCAATGCGCGCGCCTGGCAGCTAGAACTGATCGCCGAGGCCAACCGGGAACTCCGCCAGAAACCGTGAGACGACTGCTCACTGCGCGGTCGTTGCGCCTTGTCCGCACAGCCCCGCCACCCTGGACTATGCCCAGGGCCTCATCGCGTGGGGATGGCCTTGACGCGAGCGAGCGCCGCCGTCAGCGCTTCATGATGCGTCTGCAGGTGTTCACGTAGTGCCGTCAGCCGAGCGGGCGCGATGGTGATGCGCTGGTCCAGCAGTCCCGGCAGGCCATCCGCGCTCAGGAGGGTGGTGGTGTGGAGGATGGCCCGCGTGCGGACGGCGGGTGCAGCATCGGCGAGCTGATCGAGCAGAATGTCCACGCTGCGTGGGTCGGCCCGTCCGAGCAGCCCGTCGGCGACCGCCATGCGCACGCGCGGCGCGGGGTCCGCGCGCAGGTCCACGATGGCATCGCCGGAATCGCTCGCGACCAGGATGGCCAACGCGCCGACCGCCTGGACGCGGACCTCGACGGCAGCATCGCCCAGCAAGCGGCAGAGCGGCTGATGTGAACGCGGATCCTGGATCCAGCCCAGGAGTTCGGCGGCGAATGCGCGTACGCCCGCGTCCTCCGCACCCAGCAGCGTGTGCAGGGCGGTGGTCAGGTGGTCGTCGTGGTGATCGCGCAATTGCTCGCTGGTCCGCCTGCGCGTGACGACGTCGCTGGCGTCGACGGTCAGCAGGACCTGCAAGGCGTTGAGCGAGCGGGCGCCGGGTTGTTCGATCAGCACCCAGGCGGCTGCTCGGCGGACCTCGAGGTCCTGGTCTGCGCCCAGGACCTCGAGCTGGTCGCGCAGGGTTGCTGCCGCGGCGCCGCTGACCCTGCCGAGCCGGGTGGCGATGGCCTGCACCATGCGTAGCCGCGTGGCGGGATCAGGGTCCCGCAGCAGCGGAGCCAAGGCCTCGACCCCCTGCGCATCACCGAGCTGCTCGAGCGCGAGCGCGGCGGTGACCCGCACGTGCGCATTAGGCGAGTCGAGCAATCGCCTGAGCTGAGGGCGTGCGGCGTCGCCCAGCCGGACGGCCACCTGTAAGGCGACCCGGTGCTGCACCAGGTCTGGACTGGCGAGCTGGGCCAGCAGCACGCCGTGCAGCGGCTCGTCCAGCAACAGGTCGGAGTCCTCGCCGAGGGAACGCACGGTCTGATGACGGACATCGGCCACGGGATCGCGCAACAGGGTGAGGAAGGAGGCCACCAGCCGTGGGTCGTCGACCCGCGCCATCAGGTCGCCCAGGGCGACGCGCACCTTGGCGCTCGCATCGTCGGCGAGCGTGGTCAGCGCGGCGATGGCGCGCGGATGGTCGAGTCGCACCAGGAGCTTGGCCATGCGGATGCGCAGGTCCGGGTCGGCGTCCTCGAGGCGTGCCGCCACCAGCGTGCTGGTCTGCGGATCGCCAAGGCCCAGCAGCATGGCCTCCAGCTCGCGATCGTCTTCGCCACCCAACGCCGCGATGAGCGGTGCGCTGGCGCGCGGATCGCGCAGGCCGACCAGGCCGAGGACCGCGCCGGAGAAGGTCTCCGGCTGATCGACCAGGGCGGCGATGGCGTCCGCCGCCGGCTGATGGCGTTGTCCGCCGAGGATCCGCGCAGCGGATGCGCGCGCTGCCGGATCGGTGCTGCTCAGTGCCGGCAGGAAATGCTCCACCGTGCGCGGATCACGCAGATCGCGCAGTCCATCGCAGGCGAGGTGCGCGTAGTAGGGAGCACCGGTGGCCACCAGGCGCAGGAAGGGTTCGTAGGCTCGGTCATCGCGCAGCTGAGCCAGGGTCGCGATGATCTCCTTGAGCGAGGCCTGCCCTGGCTTGGTCAGGAGGGCGAGGAGGGGCGCGGCGGCACGATCGTCGTGTTGGCGTTCCAGCGCCTTGGCCGCATGGGCGACGAGCTCGTCGGGCGTGGCCTGGTCGCTCAGCAGCGCCAGCAGCGGCTCCACCGCGCTGGGATGATGGAGTTCGCCGAGCTGGATCGCCGCCTTCCAGCGCGCGTTGGGGCTGGCGTCCTGCTGCATCTGGGCGAGGAGCAGGGGCACCGCCCGCGCTTCGCGCAAGGCCGCCAGGGCCTTGGTCGCATGGTGCCGGCAGCGCGCCGTGGGCTCGCCAGCGCGCGCCAGCAGCGGCGCCGCCGCCTGCTGATCGCCCAGCACGCCGAGCGCGGCCATGGCCGCGCGCTCGATCTCCACCTCCGGATCGTCCAGCAGGCTGATCAGGAATGCGGCGACGCGTGGGTCGTCACTGCGTCCCAGGGTGGCGATGGCTTGCGTGATCACCGGGCTCCAGCGCTCGGGGCGGCCGTGGAAGAGCTCCCGGCGCTCGGCAATCAGGCTCATCACCGCGCTGGCAGCGCGGGGCTCGGGCGCCCGTGCCTGCGCCAGCACCCGCAGGATGCCCAAGATCGCCTGCCGCGAACGTCTCTCCACCGCCGCGTGCAGCTCGACCAGCAGCCGGTCGAGCGGTATCGGTGTCAGCGACTGGTAGCCCAGCGGCACGTTCGCCAGCAGGCGAAGGCCCCAGAAAGCCACCGCCGGATCGGCGTCGGCGCTGGCCGCCAGCAGCGCCGGGACCAGCCGCTGATCGCCGAGCTGGGCCAGCTCCCACAGCGCATCGAGCCGTTCGGTCTGTGTCCCGGCGCGCGCTGCCAGCGTCAGACGCGCGATGCGCTCATCGTCCGCCGGCTGCCACAGCGCCAGCGTGTCGCCCTGGGCGGTGATGGTCAGCCCACCGGCATGCGCCACAGCGGTGAGGACGCTGGCGACGGTGTCGCGGCCGGCGAGCGAGCAGGTGAAGCTCCTGGCGATGCCGGGCGGGAACACCGCGCGGAGCCCGCAGCGGTCACGCAGGTCGCTCAGGATCTCGGTGAGATGATCGTTGCGATAGCGCGCATCCAAGGTCTGCGCCAGCTGGGCCGCGAGCCGGGCGTCGGGGAAGCCGACGAGCACCACTGTGGCGGACGCCGGTGGCGCGGGCGGGGTCTCCGCCAGGTGGAGGTCATCGACCATGGCCAGCGCCCACAGCACGAGGTACCATCGCTGCACGTGATGATGACTCATGACCGCAACCGATGGAGCAAGTGGATGGAAGTAAGCCGGGGTAGCGGTGCGGGGGCGATCATGAGAAGTATTGCCGCGCTCCCGTCCAAGCGGGCGCCGCCCTCGGCAAGCACCAGAGGGGCAACCGTTTGGCGTGATCCAGCCAAGCCCATGGACAGCCCCCAGGCAGCACCCCCAGCGCCACCGGGAACGCCGCTGGGCGCCCCTAAGGTGGTGGCGGGCGACGGCTTGCGGGAAGTTGTGCCCGCTCGCGCTTGGCCGCGGCAATGAATCCCATGGATCCCGCAGCGCTCGATCTGGTGGTGGACGCGGCACGTGGTGGCAATCACGCGGCATTCACCCGCCTGATGGAGGAGGTGGTCGACGACCTGCGGCTGTTCATCGCTGCGCGCTGCGCCTCGCAGGAGCTGGTCGACGAGGTGCTGCAGGCGGCGCTGGTCGCCTGTTTCCAATCGCTGGCGACCTACCGCAGTGAGGGCACCTTCGTGCCGTGGCTCAAAGGCGTCGCGCGCAACCTGCTGTGCAAGCGCCTGCGTGAGCAGGCGCGCCATTGCGCCCTGGAGGGCGACGAGCTGGAAGCGGTGCTGCATGAGGACAGCCTGCGGCGCATGACCCACGACAACCCCGAGGACGAAGCCCGCCAGCACCACCTCGCCGAGTGCTTGCGGCGGCTCTCGCCCAGGGCTCGCGAGATGCTGGAGCGCCATCACGTCCACGGCCTGTCGCTGGCCCTGCTCGCGCAGCAGTTCAAGCAGACCACGCTGGCCATCGCCAGCACGCTCAAACGCGTCCGCCGTCAGGTGCGCGATTGCGTCGAAGCCAAGGCGATGCCATGAGTCCGGACGACGATCTGCTGATCCAGCGCTGCATCGCCGGGGAGCTGAGCGCGTCGGAACGTGCCGCGCTGGCCGCGCGCCTGCGCAGCGATGCGCAGTTCCGCGCCGAGGCGGTCGACGATATCCAGACCGCCAATCTCATCGGCAGCGCCTTGCGCGCGCCGCCGCCGGCGGTGGTGGCGCAGTCGGTCCATCGCGCCCTGGCGCTGACCCGGCCGGAACAACGCCAGGTGCTCTTCCGCACCGTGCTGGGCAAGCTGCGCCCGCCGCAGCGCCGCCGCTGGCTGGCGGCCGCCAGCGGCATCGCCGCGGCCCTCTGCGGCCTGGTCATCAGCTGGTGGGTCTGGCAGAGCGCCAGCAGCCGCGAGGTGGAGGGCCCGGCCCTGGTGGTGCGCAGTGAGCTCATCGAGGCCGCCGATGAACGCCGGGTGACCTTCGCCGACGGGTCATTCCTCGACCTGGGCGCCGGCAGCCGCGTGCTGATCGAACACGGTAGCGACGGCGTGCTCTGCCGCCTGGAACGTGGTCGCCTGCGAGCCGAGGTGACGCCGCAGCATGCGGGGCGAGCGGTACGGGTGTCGACCACCCACGCCCTGATCGAAGTCGTCGGCACCCGTTTCTCCGTTGCACTCGCCGGCACCACCCATGTCGAGGTCGAGCACGGACTGGTGCGGGTGGCGCAGGCCGACGGCCAACGCTGCCATGTCGCCGCCGGCTTCCGCCTCGAGAGCAGCGGCTCCGGCCCGGTGATTCCGCGCGGCACTCCGCGTGGCACTGGCGCCATGTCCACCGCCGCACCCCGTCTGGGCTGCACCTGGCCGAGTGGCCATGATCCGCTGGCCGACGAGCTCTTCACCCTGCGCGCGACCAAGCAGCGGCACTGGATCAGCATGGATGTGCCGCGCAGCACGGTGTCATGGCGCTGGTCGGACGACTTCTATGCCCAGGCCGAGGCGCGGCAGGCCACCACCTTGCAGAACGCGTTCTTCTGGTCGGACATCATCCGTCCCGTCGACATGGATCCGCCGGACGCGCGCCGCGCGGTCGACGAATGGATCGGCGCCTTCCTCGCGCGGTACCGCAGCCGTCTCGACCTGTGGGAGGTGGTCGACGAACCACTGACCTCGACCCCGGCCTACGCCGCGCTCATCGGCGGCGCCGGCACCACCGGCTGGGACTGGCTGATCTGGCTGCACCAGCGCGCCCGCCAGCAGGCACCAGACACCGCCCTGCTGCTTGGCGGCTTCGAGGACCTCGCTTCGGCGGAACTGGTCGGCCGCTTCGTCACCGTCGCCGGCCTGCTGCACGAACGTGGGTTGCTCGATGGCCTGGTGATCAAGGCGCACGAGCTGCAGCACCTCGATCCGCTGGTGCTGAAGGCCAACCTCGACCGCCTGGCCCGCGTCGGCGTGCCGCTGTACCTCTGCGAAGTCGATATCGCGGTGGCCGGCGATCAGGCGCACGCCGAGGCGGTCGCGCGCATCTTCCCGGTGCTGTGGGAACATCCGGCGGTGCGCGCGGTGGTGTTCTGGGGGCTGCGCCAGGGCAGCAGCTTCCATGCTCACGACCACCTGGTGACCAGCGCCGGCGCCGAACGGCCGGCGGTCGCGTGGCTGCGCAGCTATCTCGCTGAAGACGTCCTGCGCCTGGAGGTGCCGGCGACGACCGGCCTGTCCACCATTCCGCTGATCATCCGCCCCGGGTACGCCGGCCACGCCGTCACGCGGGTCGAGGTCGCCCAGGCCGGCCAGGTGCTGGCGAGCGCGACCGTGCTGCCCGCGCTGCTCGACCTGCCGCTCACCGCAGCCTCCGGCGGCGACCTGGTGGTGCGCGCCTTCGCCGGTGACCGCCAAGTTGCGGAGGTCCGCCGCTCATGGACCACTGTGGTTGCATCACCACCGTGAAGACT
>JANPIY010000246.1:0-3565 GCA_031425255.1 Planctomycetota bacterium | reverse complement strand
TAAACCGGCAATCGAGCGGTTGAGTCGCCCTTTCAGGGCTCATTCCGATGCGGGCCCTTTACCCAGGGCGTTGCCCTGGGCTGTGATCACGTCGCGCCGTTGGCGCTCTCGAACCGACGTGATTTGCGACGTCTTACAAGGTGTCGACCGACTTATGGGTAATGAACAGCGCCTAAGCCCGGGAAACCTGGCCTCAGGGCGCGGCAGGCGGTGGCAGCGCATGCTGCCGCTGACGGTACAGCAGCCCAGGCAGCAACGCGTGCGCGAGTGCCTCCTCGGTCAGCTCCGGCCACTCCTCCGTCACCGGGGTGATGCGGTCGGCGGCGTCGACCAGGAAGCGCCGCGCCGGTTCACGTGGCTGATGCACCACCATGCGCTCGCCGACGCGGTAACCGTGGGCGTCGGCGAACTGCATGATGGCGCGGCCCGGGGCCTCGGCCGGCAGGCTCAGCAGATCGTGGCCGATCAGCGGGTGTTCGAGGTCGAGCCCGAGGCGCGGCAGGATGGTCGGCAGCAGGTCGAGCTGGCTGCACAGGCGGTCATAGGTGCCCGGCGCGAAGCCCGGCCCGATGATCAGCCCAGGGAGCCGGAAGGCGGCGGTCGGCACCAGCGATTCGCCGGTGGTGCGCACGTTGTGATCGGCGACCACCAGGAACACCGTGTTGGCGAAGTACGCATGGGTGCGCGCCTGGCGGAAGAACTCGCCGATGGCGTAGTCGGCGTACTTGATGGCGTTGTGCAGGGTCTGCTTGGGTTGCTCGTAGAGCTCGATGTGGCCGTCCGGGAATTCGAAGGGCACGTGGTTTGAGGTGCTCAACAGCACCGCCACGAACGGCCGGTCGCCCTGCTTGGCCAGATCGGCGGCGGCACGTCGCGCGAGGTCGCCGTCGCAAACGCCCCACACCCCCAGGAACTCGGGATCGATGAACATCGGCTGGTCGACGATGTTGACGAAGCCGTTGCCCTGGAAGAAGGTCCGCATGTTGTCGAAATGACTCTCGCCGCCATAGAAAAAGAACGAGTCGTAACCGTGACGTCCGAGCAGATCGGCCGGGGTGAAGAATCCCCGTTGGCTCAACCCGAGCTTCACTACCGAACGCGCGGGGCTGGGAGGAAAGGCGCTGACCACGCCCTCGATGCCGCGCACCGTGCGCGTACCGGTGCCGTAGAGCCGGGTGAACAACAGGCCTTCGCGGCTCAAGGCGTCGAACTCGGGCGTCAACGGCAGGCCACCCAGGCAACCGACGAACTGCGCGCCCAGACTCTCCTCCAGGATGATGACCAGATTGAGTGGACGCGCGCGCGGTGAGATCGCCGGCACCCGATGCAGCAGCGGCAGAGCGGGATGGGTGAAGGCCGCGTCCGGCAGGCCGGTGCCACGCCGGGCGATGGCGATGATCTTGGCCGCATCCATCTTGCCGTACACCGCCGCGGATTCTCCCTCGTGGCGCAGCGCATAGATCGCATAGGCGGCGGTATAGGTCGAGTTGAGCGCCAACTGGTTCAGCAGGTTTTGATTGCTGAACGCCGCGGTCGAGATGTTCACTGGGCGATGCGACAGCGTGCCGCGCATGGTCAGCGCCAGGATGCCGCCGATGAGCGGCAGCAGCGCCAGCCGCACGCCCCAACGCCACGGCACGGCGTGGGCGGTCACCAGCCGGCACCAGTGCCACGCACCCCAGGCCGCCAGCGGCAAGGCCACCGCCGCGGCGAGCAGGCTACCCCAGGCGCTCTTGACCACCGTCTCCAGGACCTCCTTGGGATGATTGAGGTATTCCCAGAACAGCCGGTCGGGCCGGTGATCGAACTCGTCGAGGAAACGCACCGTTGCCAGTTCCATGAACACCAGGGTGAGCAGGGCTGCGGTGGCATAGAGCGCCACGATCCGCCGTGCCGCCCCCGCCCAGGCCGGTGGGAAGGCGAACAGCACCAGCGCTGGCAGCATCAGCAGGCAGGCCACCAGCACCGAATCCATGCGCACGCCCACCAGGAACAACCAGCCCCAGTCCTCACTCGCCAGCACCCGCCGCGTATGGCTCAGGGTGTGTCCGAGCCGCGCGAGCGACAGCAACGCCATCATGAGCAGGCCGATCCCGAGCAACGGCAGCAGCGGCCCGAGGCGCGCCAGGCGTCCGGATGGAGCGGCGATGGTATCGTTCATGCGATGAGGTCTCCCAACCGGACCGGTGGTCCGAGCGAGGGGCAGACCTTGCCGACCCCCCTGTCAGACTGCAATCGCTACCCCCTGCCCACACCGACCGTGCAGGAAAAGGGTTCTTCGGCGTGAAGTCAGTGGGTGCAGGGCCGTCAATGCGAGAGGATCGGGCCGCAGAGGCGCAGAGACGCAGAGACGAGAAGTCCCTGTTCTGGGTCTGCCTCTGCGCCTCTGCGCCTCTGCGGCCAGCCTTTCTCCAATGGGTCTGAGAGCGGACCACGTGCCTGCTGTTCCCAGCCCACTCATCTCGCCGGGGAACCAGTCAAGTCGTCGACGACCAATCCCTGAGCCGATCCCGCACCTGGGATTCCCTTTCCTGCTTTCGTACGCTCGCCGTGACGGCGGCCACCGCCACGCTTCCGAAAGGGTCGGCAGATGTGCGGTTGTGAAGCCCCTCACAACATCAGCATGACCATCCCGTCTCCGCCAGCGAGGTCCCCATGTCGTCGTCACGCTCCGCCCATCCGCTCATGCTCCTCGCGTTGCTCGCCCCGCTGGGCCTCGACTTGCTGAGCGCCGCCGAGGCCAGCGGCAAACTGATCGTCAGCGAGGTCGCGCCCACCGGCATGGTCGGCAGCGTGGTCGGCATCACCTCCCGTCCCGACGGGCGCCTCTACGTCACCAACACCACGCGCCGCACTCAGGCCGCGATCGACATCCGCAAGGTGCCGGACTGGCTGGTCGATTCGCTCGCCTGCACCAGCATCGACGACAAACGCGCGCTGATCCATCGGCGGTACGGCGATGGTGCCAAGGACGCCTGGAAGAAGCTGGAGACCTTCAAGGAGCGCATCTACGCGCTCGACGACAGCGACGGCGATGGCAAGGCCGACCGCTGCACCATCGCCTTCGATGGTTTCGGCACCGACATCAATGGCGTCGCCGCCGGCATCCTGTGGCACCAGGACGCGCTCTACGTCACCTGCTACCCCTCGCTCTACAAGCTCACCGATCCCGACGGCGATGGGCTGTTCGACCAGACCGAGGAACTCGTCACCGGCATGGGCATCCACATCGGCTATGGTGGCCACGACATGCACGGCCCGACCCTGGGCGTCGACGGCCGCATCTACTGGTCGATGGGCGACAAGGGCTTCAACATCACCAAGGAGGGCAGGAACCATTACGGCCCTGGGCTCGGGGCGGTCTTCCGCATCGAAGCCGACGGCTCGCATTTCGAAGTGTTCTGCGACGGGGTGCGCAACCCCTTCGAATTGGCCTTCGATGCCCACGGCAACCTCATCGCGCCAGATCACGACGGCGACTTCGGCGATCAGGAGGGCCTGCGCTTCCTGGTCCAGGGCAGCGACAGCGGCTGGCGCGCCCATTGGCAATACCGCAGCGCCCGCT
>JANPIY010000245.1:0-2685 GCA_031425255.1 Planctomycetota bacterium | reverse complement strand
GGTGATCGATGGCCTGCAGAAGGCGCGCGCCGGCGGCGTGGTCAAACCAGTGCCTTGGGAGGCCCCGCCCAGCGGCGATCCCAAGGTCACCGCGATCTCGGCCTCAGCGAACTGAGGCCCGGGCATGGCGACGTTCTTCATCGACCGACCGGTCTTCGCCTGGGTCATCGCGGCGCTGATCGCGGTCATCGGCGGCATCGCCATCACCCAGTTGCCGATCGCGCAGTATCCACTCATCGCGCCACCGTCGATCGTGGTGACCGCGACCTACCCAGGGGCGACCGCCGCGGTCATCGACCAGAGCGTCACCAGCCTGATCGAACAAGAGCTCAACGGCGCCCAGGGCCTGTACTACGTCGAATCGCAGAGTCAGGCCAACGGCCAGGCGCAGATCACCGCCTCATTCCGTCCTGGGACCAATCCCGACCTGGCGCAGGTCGACGTGCAGAACCGGCTCAAACGCATCGAATCGCGCCTGCCGCAAGCGGTACGTCAGCAGGGCGTGCAGGTCAACAAGGCGACCAGCAACTTCCTGCTCTTCACCTCGCTGTCGTCAAGCGATGGCAGCATGGGCCCGATCGCGCTCGGCGACTACATCGCGCGCAACGTCATCGAGGAGATCAAACGGGTTCCAGGGGTCGGCCAGGCGACCTTCTTCGGCACCGAGCGGGCGATGCGGGTATGGATCGACCCGGCCAAGCTGGTCGGCTTCGACCTGAGCTCGTCCGAGGTCGTCGCCGCCGTCGCGAGCCAGAATGCGCAGGTCGCTTCGGGGGCGTTGGGTGACCTGCCCAGTCCCGACGACCAGCAGGTCGCCGCCAGCGTGGTGGTCAGCGGCCAGCTCGGCACGCCGGAGGAGTTCGGCGACATCGTGCTGCGCTCGCACCCCGGCGGCGCCACCGTGCGCCTGCGCGATGTCGCCCGCATCGAACTCGGGGCGCAGGTCTACGATCGCCGGGCGCGGCTCGGCGGTCTGCCGACCTCGGCGGTGGGCGTCCAGCTCACCCCCACCGCCAACGCCCTGGCAACCGCCAAGGCGGTGCGTGCCAAGCTCGAGGAGCTGGCCAAGTTCTTCCCCCCTGGGCTGACCTACACCATCCCCTACGACAGTTCGAAATTCGTCGAGATCTCCATCCAGGAGGTCTTCAAGACCCTGATCGAAGCGGTCATCCTGGTCTTCCTGGTGATGTACCTCTTCCTGCAGAATCTGCGCGCGACGCTGATCCCAACCATCGTCGTACCGGTCGCGCTGCTGGGATCCTTCGCCACCATGCTGGCCTTCGGCTTCTCGATCAACGTGCTGACGATGTTCGGCCTGGTGCTGGCCATCGGCGTCCTGGTCGATGATGCCATCGTGGTGGTGGAGAACGTCGAACGCATCATGAGCGAGGAAGGGCTGCCGCCGCGCGAGGCGACGCGCAAGGCCATGGGTCAGATCACCGGCGCGATCGTCGGCATGTCGCTGGTGCTGACCGCGGTGTTCATCCCGATGGCGTTCTTCAGCGGGGCGGTCGGTGGCATCTACCGGCAGTTCTCGCTGGCGATGATCGCCTCGATGGTGTTCTCGACGATCATGGCGCTGACCCTGGCGCCGGCTCTGTGCGCGACCCTGCTCAAGCCGGTGCAGGCCGGACATCACCACGCCAAGCGCGGGCCCTTCGGCTGGTTCAACCGCGGCTTCGCCGCCACCGCCACGCGCTACCAGACCCTGGTCGGGCGCATGGTGGCGCGTAGCGGACGTTACGTGGCCATCTATGCCGGCATCCTGCTGTGCGTCGGCGTGCTCTACGTGCGCCTGCCGACCTCGTTCCTGCCGATGGAGGACCAAGGCTTCCTCATCACCAACATCCAGCTTCCACCTGGGGCCAGCGTCCATCGCACCAGCCGGGTGCTGGAGCAGGTCGAAGCCTATCTGGTCGGCCACCCCGCCATCGACCAGATCATCGCCATCACCGGCTTCAGCTTCTCCGGCAGCGGCCAGAACGCCGGCCTGGTCTTCGCCTCGCTCAAGAGCTGGAACGTGCGCGACGCCAGCCAGTCCTCCCTGGCGGTGGCGGCGCAATCGAACGGGGTGTTCTCGCGCATCCGCGACGCCAGCGTGTTCACCGTCAACCCGCCGCCGATCCGCGAGCTGGGCAACGCCACCGGCTTCGTCTTCCGCTTGCAGGATCGCGGCGGCCTCGGCCGTGCCGAACTGCTCACCGCCCGCAACCGGTTGCTGGAGCTCGCCGCCCAGAGCCCCGTCCTCAAAGGCGTGCGGCCGGAAGGACTCGAGGACACTCCGCAACTCGAACTGACCATCGACCGCGCCAAGGCCAGCGCCCTGGGCGTCGCCTTCAGCGATATCAACGACACCCTCTCCACCGCGCTGGGGTCGACCTACGTCAACGACTTCCCCAACCGCGGCCGTCTGCAACGGGTGATGGTCCAGGCGGAAGCCAGCGACCGCATGCAGCCGGAGGATCTCGGCGAGCTGCACGTACGCAGCGCCCACGGTGCCCTGGTGCCGCTGTCGGCCTTCACCGGCATCGCCTGGATCGACGGCCCGGTGCAGGCGATCCGCTACAACGGCTACCCGGCGATGCGCATCTCCGGCGATACCGCCGCCGGGTTCAGCACCGGCGAGGCGATGGCGGAGATGGAACGCCTCGCCAGCCAGCTCCAGCCCGGCATCGGCTATGAATG
>JANPIY010000244.1:0-2131 GCA_031425255.1 Planctomycetota bacterium | reverse complement strand
GCTCGGCGCGCGCGCGATCGAACTGCTCGACGCGGTGGCCCTGCGCCGTATCGAGCGCGACCTGCCGCATGCGCTGCCGCTGGGCGAGCCGGCGGCGCTGCTGGTGGAGTTCCAGGAGGAGGACGAGGCGGCGCTGGCCGCGCGCGTCGACGCCGCGGCGCCGGTGCTGCTGGGCTTCGACCTCGCGGCGCCCGCGGCCTTCACGCGCGATGCGCAGGTCCAGGCCGCCTACTGGAAGATCCGCAAGGGTCTGTTCCCCTCGGTCGGCGCCGTGCGTGGCGCGGGTACCGCGGTGGTGATCGAGGACCTCACCTTCCCGGTCGCTGGGCTGGCTGCCGGCGTACGTGGGCTGCGCGCCTGCTTCGAAGCCCACGGCTATGGCGATGCGGTGATCTTCGGCCACGCCAAGGACGGCAATCTGCACTTCACGCTGACGCCGGACCTCTCGCGTCCGGAGGAGGTCGCGCGTTACGACGGCTTCATGCAGGCGATGGTGTCGCTGGTACTGGAGCACGGCGGCCACCTCAAGGCCGAGCACGGTACCGGGCGCAACATCGCGCCCTTCGTCGCGCGCCAGTGGGGCGAGGATGCGGTGGCCGTCATGCGCCGCATTAAGGCGCTGCTCGATCCGCACGGCATCCTCAATCCTGGCGTGCTGCTGAGCGATGATCCGCAGGCGCACCTGCGCCACCTCAAGACCCTGCCCGCGGTGGATCCCGAGATCGATCGCTGCATCGAATGCGGCTTCTGCGAACCGGTGTGCCCCAGCCGTGACCTGACCTACAGCCCGCGCCAGCGCATCGCCGCGCTGCGCGCCATCGCCCGCGGCGGCCTCGACGCGGCGGCGGTGCGCGAGCAATGGCAGCATCGCGGACTCGACACCTGTGCCGGCGACGGCATGTGCGAGACCGCCTGTCCGGTGCATATCGACACCGGCGCCCTGGTGCGGGCCCAGCGCGGCCTCGCCCGCTCGGCCTGGAGCCGGCGCACCGCGGTCTATGCCGCCGATTTCTTCGACGTCATCGCCGGTGCCACCCGCCTCGGCCTGCGCCTGGCGGCGTTCGCGCGCGTCCGCCATCTGCCCGGTTCGCCGGTGGCGCTGCCGCCGCCAGCCGAGGCCATGCCGACCTCCTGGCCGGTGGCGGAGGCCGGCGCGCCGACGCTGATCTACCTGCCCACCTGCCTCGGCCGGATGATGGGCCCAGGGTCGTTGGCGGGGTCGTTGGCGGAGCTCTGCCGTGCCGCCGGTGTCGGACTGGTGGTACCGCCGGACGTCGGTGGACTGTGCTGCGGACAACCGTTCGCGTCCAAGGGTTTTCCCGAAGCGGGCGCCTCGATCCTCACGCGCACCGCGCAGGCGCTGCTTACCTGCGGCGACCACCCCGTGCTGGTGAGCGACACCAGCACCTGCGCGGCGCAGCTCGAACAGGCGGCCGGCCTGCTGAGCGGCGAGCACCATGCACGTTGGCTGGCCCTGCGCCGTCTGCCGCCGGCAGCGGTGATCAGCGAGATCCTGCTGCCCAGGCTGTTGGCCGCCGGGCGCCTGCGCGCGGCCACCGGCGCCCTGGTGGTCCACCCGACCTGCAGCGAACAGAAACACGGCTGGGTGGGCGACCTCGTCGTCGCCGCCGATCAGCTCGGTCGCGCCCGCCTGCCGAGTGCGGCTGGTTGTTGCGGCATGGCGGGCGACAAGGGCTGGAGCACGCCAGCGCTGACCGCCAGTGCGACCAGGCGCGAAGCCGACGAGGTCGCCGGCGCCACCTGCGGCGTCACCACCAGCACGACCTGTGGCCTGGCCATGACCGCCGCCACCGGCATCCCCTACCGCCACCTGTTCCAGGAACTCGCCGCGCGGCTGGTCGCAGCTAACGGACCCTCCTGAGCTGTATCGTCACCGCGACCGCAGGCGGGCGGCGTGGTCATCCTCAGGGCCAGACGAGCCGGTGTCCGCCCTCGGGAAACACCATGCCGCCGGTCAAGCACCTGCTCCTCCTGCCGATCATGTTCCTCGTCCCCCCTCTTTCCCGACGCGGGTCCGGCGCCATCCTGCCGCGCTTCCGCGGAGTCGTTGATTGCCCACGTCCCCCACGACGGTGTTTCGTCGCCTGCTCGGCACTCATCCGCAGCACCG
>JANPIY010000243.1:0-8025 GCA_031425255.1 Planctomycetota bacterium | reverse complement strand
GCCATTCTCCAGCTCTGTGCTCTCTGAGGGCTCTGTGGCTATGCCTTCCCTCCCTCTCATCCCAGCAGTTTGCGGTGCTCTTCCATGGCGAAGCGATCGGTCATGCCGGCGATGTAATCGGCCACGGCGCGGTACAGGCCGGCGCCCTCGGCACGGGCGGCGTGTTCCGGCGGCAGGCTGTCGGGGTAGGTGGTGAAGAAGGTGAAGAGCTCGCCGAGGATGCGGCGGGCGCGATGGAACACGCGATTGACGCGGTGGTCGCGGTAGAGGTTGGCGAACAGCCAGGCCTCCAGCGATTCCTTGGCGTGCTTCAGGCTCGGACTGAGGCTGACGAGCTGATAGGGGCAGGCGCGCAGGGCGGCCAGCGAGTCGACGCCGCGGGCGCGGATCTGTTCCTGCGAGTGTTCGACCAGATCGCCGACCAGGCTGTCGAGCAGCAGGCGCAGGGCGCGATCGACCAGCAGCTTGGTGCTGGTGCCGCGCGGGCTGGCGGCGGTGGCTTCGCTCCAGGCACCTTGCCAGAGCGGTACCTCGCAGAGCTGTTCGACGCTGACGTAGCCGCCGCGCAGGCCATCGTCGATGTCATGGCAGTCGTAGACGATGGAGTCGATCTCATCGACCAGTTGCGCTTCCAGCAGCGGGCTCTCCTCCGGCGCATAGCGGCGCGGCACCTTGGCCCGGTCGTAGTGCGCCGAGTGCTTAATGATGCTCTCGCGCACCTCGTAGGTCAGGTTGAGGCCGGGGAATTCCGGATAGCGGATCTCCAGTTCCTCGACCAGACGCAGTCCCTGGCGGTTGTGCTCAAAACCCCCGTGGTCCTTCATCAGCTCGGCGAGCAGGTCCTCACCGCGATGACCGAAGGGTGGATGGCCGACATCGTGGACCAGCGCCACGCACTCGACGAGATCCTCGTTCAGGCGCAGCCGCCGGGCGGCGACGCGCGCGACCTGCGCCACCTCGATGGTGTGGGTCAGCCGCGTGCGGAAATGATCACCCTCGTCATTGGTGAAGACCTGGGTCTTGTACTGCAGCCGGCGGAAGGCGCGGCTGTGCACGATGCGATCGCGGTCGCGCTGGAATTCGCTGCGATAGCTGTCGACGGTGCTCGCATGCTGCCGGCCACGCGACAGCGCCGCGCGCATGGCGTAAGGCGCCAGGGAGGCGTCCTCGCGGTCTTCGATGTCGGGGCGGGTGATGGTCATGGGGATGTCGATGTCATCGCCCCTCCGCCCAGCGCAGGAACCCGGCGCGGTCCTGCTCCTTGAAATACGCATTGCCGCAGACCAGGCGGTTGGCGCCGTCGGCGATCACCAGCGGGATGGTGTCGCGGGCGATGCCGCCGTCGACCTGGAGGTCGAGGTCGGGAAAGCGTACACGTGTGGCCCGGATGCGGGGGCGTACTTGCGGGATGAAGGCCTGACCGCCGAACCCTGGGTAGACGGTCATGAACATCACCAGGTCGACCTGGGCGAAGGCCCAGAACCACAGTTCGGGATCGGTATCCGGGTTGAGCGCGAGGCCGACCTTGGCCCCGCTGGCCTTCACCTGCTCGATGGCGGCCTGCAGTCGACGCTGTCCGACGGCCTCGACGTGGATGGTGATGGCGTCGGCGCCGGCCTTGCGGAAGTCGGCGATGTACTTCTGCGGGTCAGTCATCATCAGGTGCACGTCGAGGTGCAGATCGGTCGCACGGCGCATGGCCTCGACGATGAAGGGGCCGAAGGTCAGGTTGGGGACGAAGTGCGCATCCATGACGTCGAGGTGCAGCAGGGTCGCGCCCGCCGCCTTACATGCGGCCAGCTCGTCACCCAAGCGGGTGAAATCAGCGGACAACAGGCTGGGCAGGACGCGGATCGTGGGCATGGCGGCATGCTGGCCGGTGGACGATGGGTGCAAGCCTGCCCGCTGGCGGTCACCGCATGCGGCCCTATCACCTGCACCATGCGAGATGATGGTCGCTCACGGGCGTTGACGCCGGTCGGCAGAAGCAGGATCGATGGCCGGTTGTCGCCGACGCTCCCGGGCCGCCATCGATGAACGTCGTGCGCACCTGGTGGAGGTCGACCCCGCTCGGCGAACGCCTGGCCTGGATGGTCCTGACGCTCCTGCTCATCATCGGTCTGCTCGGTGGGCGCTGGTGGCCGACCAGCGATGGTCATGGCCAGATCGTCCAGCGCAGCGTGTGGGAACTCGCGAGCGGCGGCAACGCCGACCACACCAGCCCGATGGATCGCCTGCTGCGCCCGGGGTCGTCCACCACCAGCGGCGCGTTCAGCCTGCTGGGGACCGATGAGCTGGGCCGCAGCCTGGCCTTGCGCCTGACCGCGGCGTTGTCGACCAGCGTGGTGGTGGCGGTGGGAGCTGCGCTGGTGGCGATCATCATCGGCACCGCTTATGGCAGCACGGCGGCGTTGCTGGGCGGGCGTTGGGACGACGCGCTGATGCGTTTCGCCGAAGTCACCGCGGCGGTCCCCAACGTGGTGGTGATCGTGGTGCTGGTGTCCGCGCTCCAGGGGTACGGCCCGGTGGTGATCTTCGCCGCCATGGGCCTGCTCTATTGGCAGCAGATCAGCCGGGTGGTCCGGGCGCGGGTGCTGCGCTTGCGCAACGAGCAGTACGTTGAGGCCAGCCGCTCGCTCGGCGCGGGCATCTGGCACCGCCTGCACTGGCACGTGCTGCCGGGCGTGGCCCCGACCGTGGCCACCTACGGCGCCCTGCTGCTGCCGCGGCTGATCATGCTCGAAGGCCTGCTGTCTTTCCTTGGCGTCAGCAGCCACGCCAGCTCCGCCCACAGCTTCGGCCGCATCATCGCCGGGGTGACCGCCACCCTCACCAACCTCTCGCTGAGCTGGTGGCCGGTCCTGATCGCCTGCTGCTGCATGGCGACGTTGCTGCTGGCGCTGAACCAGGTGCTGGATGCGAGAGCAGAGTAAACGTCCCCGTGGCACTCCTCCCCTCCCCGGATTGCCTCGCGCCGCGGCCGGGCTAGCGTGCCGCGCACACCCATCAGGAAGCTCCCATGGCCCTTGAATTCACCGATGCCAACTTCGCCGCCGACGTCCTCAAGTCCGACAAACCCGTCCTGGTCGATTTCTGGGCGCCGTGGTGCGGGCCGTGCAAGATGGTCGGTCCGATCGTCGAGAAACTCGCCAACGACATCAAGGACGTCAAGATCGGCAAACTGAACGTCGATGACAACCCCAACACCGCGCAGGAATACGGCGTGATGAGCATCCCGACCATGCTGCTGTTCAAAGGCGGCAAGGTCGTCGGCACCGCCATGGGCTTCCAGGCCGAGCCCAAGCTGCGCGAGTTCATCAACAGCCACAAGTGAGTCCTGGCCACGCCGACCACGAGGTCGGCTCGGTTCTGTCCGTCATCCGCAGCACCCGCCGCCGACCGCTGCGGGTGCTGCGCTTTCATCATGCTGCCATCGTCCGGCGCGACCGCCGCGATCAGGCAGCCCTCATCGTCCGCAGACTTCGGTGCGCCCATCTGTGGGCCCCACACACAGCCGCGGTCGCGAGGGAAGAAGCCGCGGAACAGGTACCAGGAGCGACCACCTCACGCGCCCCCTTCCCAAATGGCGTACCTCTTGTGCCGGGAATCCAGCAGCGGAGGCTCCCGCCCCCTTTCCGGAGCCAGCCACCATGTGTTCGAACCTCCTCCGCGGCGCGGTCTTCTTCACTCTCTGCTGCCTGGTCTCCTTGGCCCCGGCTGAAACCTGGAATGGCGCCGGCGGGGCCGGCAACACCAGTTGGCAGGCCCCGGTCAACTGGGGTGGCACCGCCCCCGCCGCAGGGGCCGCGCTGATCTTCCCCAGCGGGGCCGCGAACCTGACCGCCAACAACACCTTCGCGCTCAATTCGACCTTCGGCCCCATCACCATCCTGGCTTCCGGCTACACCCTGACGGGTGCCGGCATCACGCTGAATGGCGGCATCAACGTCAATCACCTCGGCACCGCGGCCAGCAACATCGGCATATCGCTGCCGCTGGTGCTGAACACCTCGCAGGTCATCACGGTGAACGATGCCAACGCTCGGCTGACTCTCAGCGGGGTCATCACCGGCAGCGGTGGCCTGACCAAGACCGGTAGCGGCTACCTGGTACTGGTCGGCAACAGCCATAATTACAGCGGGCCGACCATCCTCGCCGGCGGGGCGCTGCAGGTCATGGGCACGATCCCAGGGGCGGTGCAACTGGGCAGCGGGTATCTGATCGGCACCGGCACCGTGCGTGGCATCACCTCGCTGGGACAGGCCAACGCCAACGTCAGCCCCGGGGTGACGCTGGCCGGCGAGCTCACCAGCATCGGGAATGTGCAGTTGCTGCCGAGCGACGCGGTGAACTTCGACATCACCAGCGGTGGTGCCGATCAACTCGATGTCACCGGCACCGTCGACCTGGGGGGAGCGGCCTTCAACTGGCTGGTGACCCCGGGTTTCACCCCCACGCTCAGCACCACCTACACCCTGATCAACAATGACGGCACCGATGCGGTGATCCTCGCCCCGGCCAACGCGCCCAGCGACTACCTGTACAGCATCGCCCCTTCCGCGGCCACGGCCAACCTGGCCTACCAGATCTCGCTGGTCGGGGGCGATGGCAACGACGTGGTCTTCCGCCGCGTACCGACCTCCGCGTCGACCACTACGCTCACCAAGCAGGTCGTGGGAGCGGATGTCACCTTCCGGGTCCAGGTCACCGGTCCGCTCAGCGGCAGCGGCCGGGTGACCTTCCGCAGTGGCACCACCGTGATCCCGGGGGGCGTGGTGAATCTGACTGGCGGACAATCACAGGCGGAGTTGGTGAATCCGCTGCTGCCCGCCGGCCAGCACCAGATCACCGCGATGTACGAGGACACCGCGGTGACGCCGGCGAGCGCGCCCAGCCGTTCGGCGGTGATCAGCCATGACACCGGCATCGCGACCGCCACCACCGTGACGGTGGATCCCGCCACCCACACCGCGGGCGCACCGATCACCCTACATGCGACCGTCGTCGGCGCGTCCGGTACCCCCATCGGTCCAGTCGAATTCTTCGATGGCGCCCAGTCTCTGGGAACCGTCACCTTCGATGGCATCACCCCGGCCGCTATGCCGGTGACCCTGACCGTGGGCAGCCATCCGTTGCGGGCATTATTCGGCACCGTCACCGGCTTCCAGGCCAGCCTGTCTCCGGTGGTGACCTATGTCGTCGCGGGCACCGCCACCACCACCACGCTGACGTCGTCTGCGTCGTCGGCAGCGGCTGGTACCAGCCTCACCTTCACCGCCACGGTGGTCGATCCCACCACCGCCGCGGTCAGCGGTGGCACGGTGACCTTCCAGGACGGCGCCGCCGTCCTCGGCACCGTCGCGGTGGCGGCAGGCGGTCAGGCCGCACTGACCACCGCCGGCCTACCGATGGGCACGCGCGCGATCACCGCCACCTACAGCGGGACGGCGACCTTCGCGCCGAGTGCCGGGGCACTGACTCCGGCGCAAGTCGTCACCGCACCTCCCGGTGGCACCACCCCTTCCCCAGGTGGAGCGGACGCCGAGGAGAGTGGCGGCTGCGGCCTGGGCTCGGGCGTTGCGGCCCTGGCCATGGCGCTGGCGTTCCTGCTCCTGCGGTTGCGTCTGCGCCGGGACTAGCTCGACGCGGCTGCCGGCCTCAGCGTTTGGCGGGCTCGGCCAACGGCACCGGCAGCCGATCGAGTTCGCCTAGACTCTTGCCCTCGCCGTCGCGCAGGATCACCGCCACGACGGCGATGCCCGGGGTGAGCACCGCTTCGACGTCGAGCACCACCGGTTCCAGCGGTGAGACGTAGAACGAGCTGAGCGATACCGCCTTGGGCGGGCTCTTGCTTTCGCCGGCCGGCAGACCGATCAGTTCGACGGTACCCTGATGGAACACGCCGAAGAGGCCACTGACGCGGATGCGCTGGTCGTTGCGCGTGACCGCCAGGCGCTGCTTGCACACCCCCGCGTCACTGGCCTTGAGGATCGGGCCATCGATGCGGGTAGAATACCAGTCGATGGTGAAGGAGGTCTGCTGGCCGGGCAGCAGATCGACCATCGGTCCGAGCACCCCCACTTCGAGGTAGGGTTCAAGGCCGCTGGTATAGACCTGCAGCGAGGAACCACCGTCGGGATAGGTCCCTGGGGCCGGGGCAGCGGTGATGGAGAAGCGTTTGACGTGGGTGAAGCCATCGCGTTCGTCGACGTAGGCGGTCCAGCCGCCGATGACGTCGGCAGCGATCTTGCCGCTACGGCGCAGGTACTGTACCCCGGCGATGCCGTCCGCGGGCCAGGTCTTCCACTGGCTCTCGGCGGTGCTGCGGGCATCCCCTGGGAAGGTGAAGAAACCGCGCTGGCCGAACATGCTGCGGGAATTGATCGGGAAGTAGACGAAGAAGTTGTCGGGGTCGGCCGCGCCGGTGTGCAGCCCCGTGAGCTGGGTGACGTCCCAGTTGGCGACCTGCTGCGGTGCACTGCCGTGGTTGCTGATGATCTGCTCGACACGTACTTGTGTGCTGCGCGGACGCATGGTGAAACGGCGGGTGAGCGAGAGGTCCTTGGCCTGCCAACGCTCGAAGGTCTCGACCGGACCGGTAGCGATGAGGGTGATCTCACCGTGGTCGCCGGTCTCGCTGGTGATGGTATAGGGCGCATGGTCGAGGGTGGGCGCCGGCGGCCAGCCGCCACCGCCGCGCAGCCACTGCCCTTGTGGTGCGACCCACGCTTTGGAGCCGCCGAAATTGTGCCAGGGGGCGTCCGCGGCCGGCTCGTAGGTGCGGCCGATCTCCGCCGGATTGACCCACAGGAAGGCGTGGTCGCTGAGATCGTATTGCATCGCCCGGCCACCGATCGCCGGGATCACCGCCAGCGTCACCAGGTCGTTGCGCAGCACCTGCGCCTGCCAGCCCCAGCCGAGATGATCGTCGACCACCGTCAGCTCGACGGCCTCGCCAGCGCCGAGCACGGCACCGGCGTGCAGCAACCAGATCGAGCATCCGCGCATCATGGGTCGTACGCTAGCTTGCTCGACTGCGACGGACAACAGACAGCTGTGCGAGGTGCGAAGTGCGAGGTGCGAAGTTTCCTGCCCCGGATCGCCGCACGCGCCAAGGACGTCCACGCCCCGGGGTGTCGACCTCGCACCTCGCACCTCGCACGGCTGTCCGTTGTCAACCTCGCACCTCGCACCTCGCACAGCTGTCCTAGCCTCCTTCCCTAGGTGACCAGCTCAGGAATGACGACATCATCCGCCGCCCAGCCCCATGTTCGACACCCTGTCCCGCTACATCCTGAAGCGCACCACGGCGCGTTTCCTGCTGCTCTTCGCCGTCTTCATGGGCGTGCTGGTGGGCGGTCAGATCGCCCTGCTGCTGGGACGCGGGGTGCCGCCCGAGGCCTGCCTGCCGATGATCCAGGCCCTCAGCCTGCTGTCGGTGCCGATCGCGTTGCCGGTGTCCTTGGCGACGGCGATCCTGGTCGTGCTCGGCAGCATGGTCCAGGATGGCGAGTTCCGCGCCCTGGCATCCAGCGGGGTCGGTCATCGCCGGGTCCTCGTCCGGATGGTGCCGCTCATCCTCGCGGCGATGGCGTTGTGCGCCTTGCTGACCCATGTGGTGATGCCGCTCGGCATCGCCGACATGCGCGCGAACAAGGGCAAGCTGCTGCAGACCGCCATCGCCAGCAAGGTCGCCGAGGGCGATTCGATGATCACCCACGAGAAGGGCATGGGCGTGTGGGCGACCTCCGCCGACGGCGCCAACCTCGAAGGGGTGCGCGCCCTGTTGATGCGGGGCGATGAGTTCATCGCCATCTATGCGCCCAAGGCGCGCTGGGTCCTCGCCGACCAGGGCATCCACCTCGAGTGCGAAGATGTGCAGATGCTGGTGCGCAACCCAGGCAAGCAGGTGATGACGCTGGATACCTCGCGTTATGCCTACCTCTTCGACGGCACCGCGTCGAAACGCGACCAGCGTAATCCCGATGGCATGTCGACCCCGGCGGTGATGGCGCTGGCGGCCAT
>JANPIY010000242.1:0-3350 GCA_031425255.1 Planctomycetota bacterium | reverse complement strand
AGTTCATCGGCTCCGACATGAAGCTGATGGACGTCAGCATCGAGACCATGTCGGAGGTCGCCACCTCGCTGGCGTTCTACATGGGCAAGAACACGCCCGAGCGCAAAAGCTTCATCGTCGACAACCTCATCGCCGACATCTCCTGAGTTGGATCAGACGCCATGAACACGATCTCCTCACTGATGCGCCAGAACTTCCTGGAGTACGCCAGCTACGTGGTGATGGACCGCGCCATCCCCGACATCCGCGATGGCGCCAAGCCGGTGCAGCGGCGCATCCTGCACACCATCTCGACGATGGATGACGGCAAGTTCACCAAGGTCGCGAACATCATCGGCGAGTGCATGAAGCTGCACCCGCACGGCGACGTCTCGATCGGCGATGCGCTGGTGGTGCTGGCCAACAAGGGCCGTGCGGTCGGCAATCCCGACCTCGGCTACTTCATCGAGAAGCAGGGCAACTTCGGCAACATCATGACCGGCGACGGGCCCGCCGCCTCGCGTTACATCGAGTGCCGCCTGACACCGCTGGCGAAGGAAGTGCTGTTCAACCCCGCGCTGACGAAATCGCTGCCGAGCTATGACGGTCGGCGCGAGGAACCCGAATCGCTGCCGGCCAAGGTGCCGGTCATCCTCATGCTCGGCACCGAAGGCATCGCCGTCGGCATGGCCACCACCATCTTGCCGCACAACTTCGGCGAACTGATCCAGGCGCAGATCCGCTACCTCAAGGGCGAGACCTACCGCGCGCTGCGCCCCGACTTCCCCACCGGCGGCATCCTCGACGCGTCGCAGTACGACGACGGCCTCGGCTCGGTGAAGGTGCGCGCCAAGATCGAAGCCGACGGCGACAAGCGCGTGGTGATCACCGAGCTGCCGTGGGGCAAGACCACCGAATCGCTGATGGAATCGATCGAAGCCGCGGTCGGCAAGGGTAAGGTCAAGATCGGCGAGATCCTCGACAAGACCGGCGAGGAGGTGCGCATCGAGCTCAACCTGCCGCGTGGCGTCACCACCGACGAGGTCATCCCCCAGCTCTTCGCCTTCACCGACTGCGAAGTCGAGGTCAATTCCAACATCGTGGTGATCCGCGACCGCAAGCCGGCCGAGATCGGCGTGCGCGAGATCCTGGAATACTGCGCCGAGCGTTTGAAGGAAATCATCAAGGCCGAGCTCGAGCACCTGCTCGCCAACCTGCTCGACCGGCAGCACTGGCTGACGCTGGAGCAGCTCTTCATCGAGAACCGCGTCTACAAGAAGATCGAGACCCAGACCACCGAGGAGGGCGTCAACGACGCGGTGTGGAAGGGCATGGAGCCGTTCAGGCAGCTTTTCGTGCGCGACATGGTCGATGCCGACGTTGCCCGCCTGCTCGAGATCCGCATCAAGCGCATCTCGCAGTTCGACATCAACAAGAACCGCAAGGACATCGACGACATCGTCAAGCAGATCAAGGAGGCCAAAGCGAAGCTCAAGGATCTGGTCGGCACCACCGTGGTCTGGCTGGAATACCTGCACGACAAGTACGCGAAGTTCTTCCCCCGCCGCACCAAGGTCAAAGCGATGGAGGAGATCGACCAGAAGTCGGTCGCGCGCGCCAACCTGCGCCTGGGCTACGACCAGGCTTCGGGCTTCTTCGGCAAGTCGGTCAAGGTCTACGACCGCGAGATCAAGTGCAGCGAGTACGACAAGATCATCGCGATCATGCAGAACGGCGTGTACCGCATCATGGCACCGAGCGACAAGATCCTGCTCGAAGGTAAATTGGTCTATCTCGACCTGTTCGATCCCGACAAAGGCATCGACCTGGTGGTGATCTACCGCGACAAGGAGAAGATCCCCTGGGCCAAGAAGGTGCAAATCAAGTCCTTCATCAAGGACCGCGAGTACGAGCTGATCAAGGACGGCGCCGGCCGCATCGACCACCTGCTGTTCGGCAATGCCGGCACCAAGGGCAAGGTCGTCAGCCAGATGGTCCCCGCGCCGCGTCTGCGCGTGACCGAGGAGACCTTCGACCTCAAGACCCTCGAACCCTGCGGCATGGCCGCCCGCGGCACGCGCATCGCGGAGCGTCCGACGGCAAAAGTGGTCATTTCCAAGGAGTGAGGTGACTATCGGCTGTCGGTCGCTGGTAAGGACGTTGCCGGGAAGGCGGCATAGGCCGCCGTGCTGCGAATTTTCGAACTCTGCGCCCTCTGCCCCCTCTGCGGTTCGACCAGTTCGAGATTTCCTCGCGGCAGAAAGTCCACATTGACGACCTGACGTCGGAGCGGTTTCTCGCTCCCCTCACGCCACTAGGTCGACCTGCTTCATCACGCCGGCCTGGCCGTCGTCCGTGAGGTAGACCCCCGCACGGCGGTTCTCGCCGATCAGTCGGTTGTCGGCGTCCTTGTAACTGAATTGCGCTTCGATCGATTGCAGGCTGAGCGCGGCGATGCGCCACTGGGCGAGCAGGGTGGGCTTCGCATCGTCGCCGGCCCATAGGCGCAGGTGCTCCCAGATGGCATCGCCCTGATCGATGAAGCCGCTGAGATCGTCGTCGTGACTGGCGAGATCCGCGAAGCCGTTGCCTGAGCCCGGGCCGAACAGTTCGCCACCGTGATCGATGCTGCCGTTGCGGTTGAGATCGGCGGCCAGGTACTGGTTACCGTCGACCAGGTGGCGGAGCGCATCGGCGGTACCCTTGCCGTCGAGATCGAAGGCCCGGCGGCCCGCGCCGAAGCCACCACCACCGCCGATGTCGAGGATCAGCGGATCCTTGAGGGCAGCGTCGCCAGCGCGCACGCTGACGTCGGTGGTGCGGGTGTAGGAGCGCTCCATCTGGTAATCGAGGCTGAAGGAGAACGCCCTGCCATCCTCGGTGGTGAAGGTGCCGGCCATGGCCAGGCTGGTGGACTCGTATTCGGAATAGGACTCGTGGTAATCGTATGCGAGACCCCAGCCGACGGCGCCGACCTGCCCACGAGAGGCCTGTTGGCTGACCGCCTGGACCTGCTGCGAGGCGGAGTGATCGAGTCTCATGCTGAACTGCTGGATGCCTTTCATTCCGAAGAGCTTCTCCAATAGGAGCAGGACCTTGCGCTGCTGCGGATCGAGGTCGCCGCCGACCTGGCCAGCGAACGTGCCGGACTGGTGCTGGTGCGCCTGCTTGGCCAGGCGGTCGGACTGGTAGTCCGCCAGTGCGGCAGATTGCTCGTGCTGCACACGCGCCAGCACTTCTGGCGGCGCATCCAGCTGGGCCAGCGACCCTCGGTAGAGGTCTTCGACCTCGGTCGGCACCCGGAGCGTGGCGGGCAGGGGGCGTGAACCGCTGCGCTCCTCGAGCGTGAGCCCGTCGGCCAAGCGTCGGGC
>JANPIY010000241.1:0-3513 GCA_031425255.1 Planctomycetota bacterium | reverse complement strand
GCATGGCCTGCCGGCGGGACGCGTCAGCCAGCTCGGCAATCCGGTACGCGCCATCGCCCACCGCGTGCGCGGCCAGGATCCCACGCTGACGGTGCTGGTCGCAGGCGGCAGCCTGGCCGCGAGCACACTCAACGATCTGGTGGCGCAGGCGGCATGTTCGCTGAGCACCCTCGCCGGCCTGCGCATCGTCCACCTCGCCGGCGACAAGGATCAGGCGCGCATCACCGAGCAGTATCGCGCCGCCGGGGTCGCCGCCGAGGTCCTGGGTTTCTGCCACGATATGCCGGCGCTCTATCAACGCATCGACGTGGCGATCACCCGCGCCGGCGCCACCACCGTGGCGGAACTGTGCGTCGCCGGCATTCCGGCGCTCTACATCCCGCTGCCGTGGGCGGCGGATGACCATCAGACCGCCAATGCGCAGGCGGTGACCCGGGTCGGTGGCGCCGAGGTGTTGGCGCAGGCCACCACCACCCCGGCGCAGCTCGCGGAACGGCTGCGCAGCCTGGTCGGGGATCGCGCACTGGTCGCGCGCATGGGGCTGGCGGCGCGCGGCCTCGCCCGTCCGCAGGCCGCGGCCGAGGTCGCCGCCATGGTCCAGCAGCTCGATCGCCGTCAGGTCCGGGGGGCCGCGCGCGCGCGCCGCGCCGACGCCCGTGATCAGCACCGCCGTACGCTCATCCATGGCCGGAGGACCGCCGCATGATCACCACCCGTTTCCGTGGCCAGCACGTGCATCTCATCGGCATCGGTGGCGCCGGGGTCAGCGCCCTGGCGCCCTTGTTGCAACGCGTCGGTGCCACCGTCAGCGGCTGCGATCAGGCCGACGGTCCCGCTTGCCAGCGCCTGCGCGAGGCCGGCCTGGTGGTGCAGGTGGGACACGCCGCCGGCCATCTCGATGGCGTCGATCTGGTGGTGCATACCGCGGCCGCCAAAGCCGATCATCCCGAGCTGGTCGCGGCGCGCCTGCGCGGCATCCCGCTGATGACCCGCGGTGAGTGCCTGGTCGAGCTGATGGCCGGCACGCGCACCCTGGCCATCGCCGGCAGCCACGGCAAGACCTCGACCACCTGGATGCTCGGACATCTGCTGACCGAGGCCGGCCTCGATCCGGTGGTGATGGTCGGCGGCTCGGTGGCCTCGCTCGGCGGCGGCGCCCGCGCCGGTGCCGGCGAGCTGTTCGTCGCCGAAGCGGATGAAAGCGACGGCAGCTTCGCCCGCATCAGTCCGCACGTGGCGATCGTCACCAACCTCGACCAGGAACACCTCGGGCACTACGGCAGCTTCACCGCCCTGGAGGACGCCTTCCGTGCCTGGCTCGGCCGCATTCCGCCGCATGGCGCCGCGATCGTGCCGGTGGCCGGCTTGTCACCGCGCGTCACCGCGGGCCTGGCCTGCCAGGTCATCACCTGCGGACTGGATGCCGGCGACTACCACTGCTCGCACCTCGAGCTGGGTGCCGATGGCAGCCGTGCGCAGGTCGTCGCCTATGGCCAGGATCTCGGCGAGATCACCGTCACCATCCCAGGGGCGCACATGGTCGCCAACGCCTTGATGGCAATCGCCGCCGCCCGCCTGGTGCATCCCAAGGTCGACCTGGGCGCGCTGGCGCGCTGCGAACGCGTCCGCCGCCGTTTCACCGTGCACGGCAGCCCGCGTGGCATCCGCGTGGTCGAGGACTACGGCCACCATCCCACCGAGGTGCGCGCGACCATCGCCGCCGCCCGGCTCGCCGGCGGCCGGGTGCACGTGATCTTCCAACCCCACCGCCACAGCCGCACCAGCGATTGTTTCGTCGACTTCGTCAGCGCCTTCGACCAGGCCTATCGCCTGGCGCTGCTGCCGATCTATGCCGCCGGTGAGGCACCCGTCGCCGGCATCAGCAGCGCCTCGCTGGGCCAGGCCATCGCCGAGCATCGCGCCGGCCTGGATCCTGGCGCGGTCCAGGTGGTCGACGATGCGGTGGCGGCGATCCGCTTCATCGCCAGCCAGGCACGTCCTGGAGATACCTGCCTGTTGCTGGGCGCCGGCGACGTCGGCGATCTCGCGGGGCCGCTCATCGATTTTTTCGTCGGTCCGGGGCGTGATGCGCACGCCCCGGAGCCTCGATCCCACGGCCTCATGCCGAGCATTCCCGATCCCACCGACCTGCTGACCGTGCCCTGACCGACGCCATGACCTTCTCCTCCACCTTCCAGCGCCGCAATCGCCTCGAGCCGGTCCGTCTGGCCGCCCATACCACCATGCGTATCGGTGGCGCGGCGACGTTGGTGACGCTGGAGGCGCGTGAGGACCTGCCCGAGCTGCTGGCCCAGCCGCATCGTTGGCTCGGCCGTGGCGCCAACCTGCTGGTCGGTGACGACGGTGTGGTGGAGCCGGTGGTGCGCCTCGGCGAGGCCTTCGCCGGATTGGACCTCGGCGAGGTGGTGGGCGGACGCGCCCGCGTCAGCGCCGGTGCCGCCGTCGATCTCGCGGAACTGATCGCGGCCTGCGTCAAAGCCGGCCTCGCCGGCCCGGAAGGTCTCGCCGGCGTGCCGGCGACGGTGGGCGGCGCCTTGCGCATGAATGCAGGCACCAGCGCCTGCTGGATGCTCGATTGGGTCTCACGCGTGGAGGTGGTGCTGCCGGGTGAAGACACCCCGCGCTGGCTCGAACGTGCGCTGCTGCCGGCCGCCTACCGTTCGTGCGGTCTGCCGGCCGGGACCTTGTTCCTGGGCTGCGAGCTGGAGCTGGCCACCGGCGATCCGGCCGTCCTCAAGGCCAGCGCGACGCGCCTGAAACAGGCCAAGGCGGCGACCCAGCCCCTGGCGCTGCCGAGCGCCGGCTGCGTCTTCAAGAATCCCTCACCGACCCTGCCGGCGGGCAAGCTGATCGACGAACTCGGCCTCAAGGGCGAGCGCTGCGGCGACGCCGAGGTGAGCGCGGTGCACGCCAACTTCATCGTCAACCGCACGCGCACGGCCAGCTGCGCCGATGTGGTGGCGCTCATCCGCCGCATCCGCGAACGTGCCTGGCGCGAGCGCGGAGTCATCCTGACCATGGAGATCGAGACCTGGAATTGCCCGACGGAACTGCATATGCATCCGCGCGAGCTGGTGGGGGTGGCGGTATGATCCCAATGTCCGATGTCCGATGTCCGATGTCCGATGTCGCGCAGGCGTCGATGACGTGTGGCGCTGTGCCCGGTGGACATCGGACATCGGACGTCGGACATCGGACGAGGGGCAATCCATGAAGATCGACGTCATCATGGGCGGTCCCGGTCACGAAGCCGACATCAGCCGACGTTCCGGTCTGGCCATCGCCGAGGCGCTGCGTCGGCGTGAGCACGACGTCGCGATCATCGATCTGGCTGATCGCCTCGATCCAGCACGGCTGCGGGTCGGCGCGGTGGCCTTCAACATCGTCCACGGCACCTATGGCGAGGACGGCACGCTGCAGGCGGAGCTCGATCGCGCCGGCGTCAGCTACGTCGGCTCCGATGCCACGGTCTCGCGCCTGTGCATGGACAAG
>JANPIY010000240.1:0-6874 GCA_031425255.1 Planctomycetota bacterium | reverse complement strand
TGCCGGAGACCCGGCCGGAGGGCTGCAGGATCGTCACCTGCTCCAATTGCCCGAGGGCCGGCACGAGATCGTCTTCATTGAGAATGTAGGCGTAATTGATCGTCACCGATTGGCCGGGTGCCAGATCACCGAGATCGAAGGCCAGGCAGATCGCGGCATCGCCTTCGGATGGGGCGGCCGAGGTGGCGGTATCGGCGAAGAAATAGCCTTCGGCCCCTTCGCCCAGGTCGAGCACTCCCAGAGGATCGCGGACCAGCCGTTGTCCATCTTCGGTATATGCCACCCGCGCGCGCGCATCGATGGTGCCCAGGCCCAGCGGAACCTGGGAGGTCGGACCACGACCAACGACCAGCGCCTTGGTGATATTTCCGGTCGGGATGGCGGGATTGTTCCCCCGCGGCGGTTGATGAACGACGTAGTTCTCGGTGTCGAAGCTGCCGGTCCTCGACTGGTCCTGGTCCGGGTCCACGCTGCGCAGGTATTTCAAGTTGCGGATAGTATCCAGCGGGCTGTCGTTGGTCATGACCACGTTCATGACGAAGTACTTGTCTGCAGCGCGGAAGGCGACCGTCTGCGTCACGGTAAGCTTCTGGCCGGCATTGGTGGCGCTGCCCTTCCAGACGCAGCTGCGCCGATCGCCGGAGGAAGTGTTGACCGGGTACCCGACATCGGTGCCGATGTCATGGCGGGGCATCAGGCCCGCATTCATCATTTCCACCATCACGGGACCCTCGGTGCCAGTGGTGGTCCAGGTCACACCCCAGACCTCCTCCTGATCAATACCGGGAACGAAGAAATCGCCCACCGTGGGAGCGGCGCCGGTGTCCCAACCATCGGCATCGATGCGGAAACCGAGCAGGTCTTCCCCCGGCGCCGGGTGGAAACCCTGGGGTGGGAGATCCGCGGCACCGAAGGACCCGGCATTATGGATGCCGAGCTCGAGGTAGGTGCCCTGCAGGAACACCGAGGTGACCGGGGCTGCTACGGGGGCGCGCGTGACCGGTACCGATCTGAGCTGCGGGCCGGCATGTGCGCGCGGGCGCGCTTCGGCGGTTAGCGCCGGGTACCAGCAAGCGATGATGAGCAGAACGGTCGGCATCCATGCCGAACCACGGAAAAGGCTGATCAGAGCAGGGAACGACATCGGATGATCCTTTGGAAGATACTGAGAAAAATACCGCAACCGCTGCTGCTGCCCGCCTGGCGGCAGGGTGGTGGCTTCGGCGCTCGGGGGCGGGAACGAGGTGGTCACGGAACTCCAGGTGCGCGGCACCCTATCCACGGAGCCTGCAGCACAAGACCGCTAGTCGAAGGTAGGTGGTGAGCGGCGAACGCTGCACGAATGCACATCCGCTGGTTCGTACGTCGGCTGGATTCGCCTCTTCACACGACGGCCGTGAAGGTCGCGCAAAGTCCGCGGTCATCGCTCGATGTCACTGCCAGCGAAGCGACAGACCCCACCTCGATCGGGACCTACTCCGCTCATGCGGGATCCGTGACGGATGATTTTGAACGATTCACTCGGCGTGCGAGAGAGTGGCGACGATGGAGTGGTCGAAGTCGCCTCACCATCACGAATAGGTGCTCGACTGTGCTCGGATCCGTGCCTGTTCTGGTAGATGAAGCCGTCCTCTTGGAGCAATGCCGGGTGGGCGGGTATCTGGTGAAGTGGGCCGCCGGACCGAGCGGCTGAAGAGCTTTTCTGTCATCTCACATATGCAGTTTGATCATGGATGGCTCCACGATCGATGATAATTGCGTGTGCAATCTTGACAGCAAAACGGTCGGCCTATGGTGCCCGCGCCTTCGGCACACCCTATGTCACTCGCCCTCCACCTCACTGATGCCATGACCGCTCCCGAGCAGCGCCCTGATCGCAAGGACCCGGCGAAACCGGATGCTCCGGCATCGGATCGTCAGGGCTGGCAGCGCGGTTTCGCCAGCGCGTGGATGGTCCTCGGCGCGGCACCGGCCGGCCTGCTGATCGGCTACGGGATCGATCGCGCCGCCGGCACCGCGCCGTGGTGGGCCCTGGGCCTGAGTCTGCTCTTCCTCGCGGTCTCGCTCTATCAGCTGGTCAAGGACAGCCTGAAATGACGGCCATTACCCGCACTGAACTGCTGCGCCTCGCCCTGACGCTGGCCCCGGCCGTGCTGATGGTGGTCTCTGGCGGCATCGCCGCCGCGCTCGCCGTTCCGTGGGGTTTCGGGCTCGTCCTCGGCGCTGCGGCCGCGGCGGTGCTGGTGCTGATCGGCGGCCTGATGGTCGCCGCCACCCACGGTGCCCCCCTGCACGTCGCCGCCTTCGCCGCCCTGGGCTCGTTCGTCGTCCGCATCGGCGGTGCCGGCGCCGCCACCCTGGTGATCGATGGCCAGCCATGGTCGACCGCGGCCATCATCGGCCTGGCGACCGGCCTGCTGGCGGCGCTCGCGCTCGATCTGTGGACATGGTTCCGCGTCGCCTGCCGGGCGGACACCCTCTTGACCAGTGCAAAGGAATCGGCTCGTGCCTGACGCAGTCCCCGAGACGACCCCGACGCCCGTCGTGACGGCGCCTGCCGTCCATGCGGCACCCGCGACGCTCACGTCCAGCGTCGAAGTGCATGCCGCTGCGCCGGCGCCGCATGCCGCTGCGGTTGCTCCCGTGGCGCACGGTGGCGCGGCCCATGACCATGCCACGCACGGCCACGCCTCGCACGCCTTCAACTTCGATGAACTCAACGCCAGCCACAACATGCCCTACTCGGCGATCGAGTGGGTCCATGGCCACCCGGCGCTGATCCTCAATGCCGGCGAATACGCCACGGTGAATTTCAGCCGCCTGAGCGAAGGTGAGCGTTTCAAGCAGGCGCAGCCGGATGCCGGCTACCAGACCTGGGCCAACGAGATCGCCGCGCGCGCCACCTATACCGGCGTGCCCGCTCCCGAGCTGGCCAAGGCCATGACCGTGGCGCGTGACGAGGCCTGGCTCGGCGCGCTGCCGAAACCGCTCGCCTTCTTCAATCACCAGACCTTCTGGTCGACCATCGCGCTGATCCTCGCCGCCCTGCTGCTGCTGGTGTTCGCCCGGCGCAAGATCGACCAGTTCAAGCCGGTCAACCGCATCCAGCACATCATCGAGGCGCTGGTCCTGTTCGTCCGCGACGACATCGTGCGCCCGAACATCAAGCACCACCCCGACGTCTGGGTGCCGTACTTCGGCGCGATGTTCATCGCTCTGCTCGCCTGCAACCTCTTCGGCCTGATGCCGCTCTTCGGCACCGCCACCGGCAACATCGCGGTGACCACCGGTCTCGCGCTCACCACCGCCTTCCTGATGATCTTCATGGGCATCAAAGAGAACGGCCCGGTGATGTTCTGGATCAAGCTGGTGCCGATCCCGTGGTCGTGGCACCCAGGGAACATGCTGCTGTGGATCTTCCTCGCCTTCAGCGAGATCCTCCAACTGGTCATCCGCCCGGTGGTGCTCGCCATCCGACTGTTCGCCAACATGCTCGCCGGCCATTCGGTGCTGCTCGTGTTCGCCACGCTCGGCTTCATCATCTACTCGAGCGATCACAACGCTTACGCCATGGCGGGTACCATGGGCGTGTTCGGCTGGCTGCTGACCATCCCCTTCTATGCCCTCGAACTCCTGGTCGCGCTGCTCCAGGCGTACATCTTCACCCTGCTCAGTGCGGTGTTCATCGGCCTGTGCGCCCACCCCGAGCACTGACCCCTCCTCTTCCGCATCCACTTTTCCAGTCAAACCAAGGATCATCCCATGTCGGACCTCGTCACCATCGCCACCGCCCTCGCCAACGCCCTGCCGGCCGCTGACGCCGCGCTCGAAGTGGCGACCGTCTCCGCCAACGGTGCCCTCGGCATCGGCAAGGGCATCGCCTACGGCGCGGCCGCCGCCGGCGCCGGCGTCGGCATCGGCCTGGTGGTCGCCGCCACCCTCAACGGCATCACCCGCCAGCCCGAGCAGGCCGGCGCGCTGCGCGGCCTGATGTTCCTGGGCATCGGCTTCATCGAAGCCCTCGCCCTCATCGGCTTCGTGCTGGTCTTCATCATCAAGTAAGCCCACCGCCCGAGGCTCCTGCCGGCGCACGCCGCGCGGGCAGGATGCCCTGGGCTGATCCGCCGTACGTCCCATTCCTGGAACGACCATGAACGAGTTCCTCACCTCCAATCTCGCCAGCTTCATCTGGAGCCTGAGCATCTTCGTGGTGTTCATCCTCATCGTGCTCAAGCTCGGCGTGAAACACGTCCTGGCGGCGGTCGATGCGCGTGAAGCCAAGATCAGCCGCGAGCTCAAGGAGTCGGAGGACGCCTACGCCAAGGCCAAGCAGCTAAAGGAGGAGCTCGATCGCCAGTTCAAGGGCGCCGAGGCCAAGATCAGCGAAATGATCAAGGAGGCCACCCGCGACGGCGATGCCATCCGCGCCAAGGCGGTGGAGACCGCTCGCGAAGAGATCGACGCCGTGCGCAACCGCTCGCTGCGCGAGATCGAAGCCGCCCGCCATGCCGCCATCATCCAGCTCAAACAGGCGGTGGCCGAGGTCGCCATCCAGGTGGCCGAGAAGATCGTGCGCGAGAAGCTCGATGCCGCGAAGCAGGAGCAGGTCGTGGGTTCGGCCCTCGACGCCTACGAAGCGCGTCTGGCGAAGGCGCGCTGACATGGCCGCCGGAACCGTCGCAGGCGTCTATGCGCAGGCTCTGCTGGCCCTGGCCGAGGAGCATGGCAGCACCATGCAGGTGATCGAGGACTGCCGCGAGGCGCTCGACGGCCTGTCGCCAGCACTGCTCAGCCAGCTCGATGATCCGCGCCTCGGCAAGCTCAAGGCCAAGGAGGTCGTGCGTGGCGCCTTCACCGGCAAGCTGAGCAAGGAGGTCGTCGACCTGCTGCAGTTGTTGATCGACAAGAACCGGCTGGCCGACGCGCCGGCGATCTTCGCCGAGGCCATCCGCAACGCCGAGGCCAGCGTCGGCCTGGTGCGCGTCCAGGCGGTCACCGCCCACCCCATTACCGCCAGCGAGCTGACGCTGCTGACCGACCGCCTGAAGCAGACCATCGGCCCCGGCGTCATGGTCCAGACCAGCACCGATCCCCGGCTGATCTCCGGCATGACCCTGCGCTTCGGCGACACCATGCTCGACGCCAGCGCCCGCCGCCTGCTCGGCGATATGAAGCAGACCATCCTCTCCGCCCCCGTCGGCGCCAATCTCTGGAGCGAGTGACGGCCGCCGTGCCGCATTCGTTCGTCACCGTCCTGACCATTCGTTATTGAAGGAGTTCCCGTGAAGATCCGCGCCGATGAGATGACCAGCGTCATCAAAGAGCAGCTGAAGAACTACGGCGCCCAGGTGGTGGTCGATGAAGTCGGCACCATCGTCCAGGTCGGTGACGGCATCGCCCGCATCACCGGGCTGTCGGGCATCATGGCCGGCGAGATGATCGCCTTCGACAACGGGGCCTACGGCCTCGCGCTCAACCTCGAGGAAGGCAACGTCGGCGCGGTCATCCTTGGCGAGTACACCTCGCTGAAGGAAGGCGGCGTCGCCAAGCGCACCAAGCGCGTGCTCGAAGTCCCGGTCGGCCAGGCCCTGCTCGGCCGCGTGGTCGACGCCCTCGGCAATCCGATCGACGGCAAGGGCCCGATCGCCGCCGAGGCCACCCGCCGCGTCGAGTCACCGGCCCCCGGCCTGGCCGACCGCAAGAGCGTCCACGAACCGCTGCAGACCGGACTGAAGAGCATCGATGCGATGATCCCGGTCGGCCGCGGTCAGCGCGAACTGGTGATCGGCGACCGCAAGACCGGCAAGACCGCGATCTGCATCGACACCATCATCAACCAGAAGGGCAAAGGCGTCATCTGCGTCTACGTCGCGATCGGCCAGAAGGAGTCGACCGTCGCCAGCATCGTCAAGCAGCTCGAAGAGACCGGTGCGATGGCCTACACCATCGTCGTCAGCGCCGGCGCCTCGACGCCCGCGCCGATGCAGTTCCTTGCGCCCTACTCCGGCGCCGCCCTGGCCGAGTTTTTCATGTACAACACCTGGGAGCACGAGAACGGTTTGCCCAAGATGGTGAACGGCAAGTACGTCCAACAGTCGGTGGCCGCCGGCGGCAAGGGCTTCGCCACCTTCATCGCTTACGACGACCTCTCGAAGCAGGCGTCGGCCTACCGCGAAATGTCGCTGCTCCTGCGTCGTCCGCCGGGCCGCGAAGCCTACCCTGGCGACGTGTTCTATCTCCACAGCCGCCTGCTCGAGCGTTCGGCCAAGCTCAGCGACAAGCTCGGCAACGGCTCGCTCACCGCGTTCCCGGTGATCGAGACCCAGGAAGGCGAAGTGTCCGCCTACATCCCGACCAACGTGATCTCGATCACCGATGGTCAGATCTACCTGCAGCCTGACCTCTTCAACGCCGGTCAGCGCCCCGCCGTCGACGTTGGCATCTCGGTTTCGCGCGTCGGTGGCGCTGCGCAGATCAAGGGCATGAAGAAAGTCGCCGGCACGCTCCGGCTCGATCTCGCGGCCTACCGCGAACTCGAAGCCTTCGCCCAACTCGGCACCGACCTCGATCCCACCACCCAGCGCCAGCTCGACCGCGGCGCCCGCATGGTTGAACTGCTCAAGCAGGGCCAGGCCCAGCCGCTCGGCGTCGAGCAGCAGGTGATGATGATCAAGGGCGCCGGTGAAGGCATGCTCGACGGCATCCCGGTCAGCCAGGTCGCGCTCTATGAGAAGGAATTCCTCGCCTTCATGAGCGCGGAATACCCGGAAGTCGGCAAGGAGATCGTCGACAAGAAGGCGCTCGGCGACGACGGCGAGAAGAAGTTCAAGGAGGCGGTCAAGCGCTTCACCGACAGCTTCAAGTCCAAGCACAA
>JANPIY010000239.1:0-9391 GCA_031425255.1 Planctomycetota bacterium | reverse complement strand
GAACCGCTCCCGACCGAACTGGTGCTGGAGATCCAGGGCGCGTTGACCACGCGGATGGCCGGCAAGACCTTCGACCAGTTGTTCGTCAGCGGGACCAAGGCGGTGCTCTCGACCGTGCGGGTCGGCAATGGCGCCCCCGACGTGCGCCGTGGCGATTGGCAGGGTCATACCTGGGCCGTCGGCGGCTGGTGGGTCGCGGTGTTCATCTATGAAGGGGCACTGGCCGCGCAGCCGACGCCCACCGCATCCATCGCCAGCGAATTCGTTCCGGCGACGGAACGGCTGACCAACCTCGAGCCGCTGACCAAGGTGCTGCGGATCAAGGACGAGGCTGGGCTGGTATGGCCCGAGGTGCTGCCCAGCAGCATCATTCCCCGCGCCGTCGCGCCGGCGATCGCGCTGCAGGTCGCCAAGCCGGTGGCGACGCCGATCGCGCCGGCGCCATCGGGAGCCCAGCGGGTGGTCCCGGCCGCGGTCCCGACTCCCGCGCCCAAGCCCAAGCCGACGCTGACGCCAGTGCCCGACCGCTCATCGAGCTCGGGACGTCGCAACGTGGTGCGCACCATCGATGGGCTGTTACCACCCGACACCGCGCGCAACCGCACCGGCAAACCCTCGACCACCAGCGTGGTGGCGCGGGCGAACGAGAAACCCAAATTCGATGCCGAGCGCACCGCGCCGTGGTTCAAGCCCGCCAAGGTGGTGGATAAACGCACGGACTTCACCATCCCCACCGTGCTCGGGCACTATCGCATCGATGGCGTGCTCGGTGAAGGCGGCATGGGCGTGGTGCTCAAGGCCAGCCACACCACCCTCGATCGCCAGGTCGCGATCAAATTGATGAAGCCGAGCCTGGCCGGCAATCCGGCCTTCGCCGCCGGTTTCATGCGCGAGGCGCGCATCGCCGCCGCGCTCGACCATCCCAATCTGGTGACGGTGTACGACGCCGCGCAGGAGGACGGCTTCCTCTACATGGCGCTGCGCTTCATGGGGGGTGGCGACCTCACCGACCAGCTCAAACGCGAAGGCCAGCTCAGCGAACCACGCGCCATCCACATGTTCGATGCGCTGCTCTCGGCGCTCCACTACATCCATGGCAAACACCTCATCCACCGCGACATCAAGCCGGCCAACGTCCTGCTCGACAGCGATTTCGCGCCGCGTCTGGGCGATCTCGGGCTGGTCCGCACGACCAGGCTCGGCGACAGCGCCGGCGACAGCGATCGCATGGGCACGCCCAGCTACATGTCGCCGGAGCAGCTCTACGGCGATCGCGAACTCGACATCCGCAGTGATATCTACTCGATGGGCCTCACACTCTACGTCGCCTTGACTTGCCACCAGCCGCTGCAGGGCGCGGATCTCGAGACCACCATCGCCAACGTCCTGAACGTCGAACCGCCGGACCCCCGCACCATCGTCCCCAACCTCTCCGAGGCGATGACGCAGGTGGTGATGAAGGCGATCCGTAAACGTCCGCAGGAGCGCTACCAGACGCCGAAGGAATTCCGCGAGGCGCTGGCTGCGGTCGAACACGAGGCGCTCAATGAACTCTCGGCCTCGGGCGTGAGCTGGTTCGGCAAGATCTTCGGGGGCAGGCGCTGAGGTAAAAAGGACGAAGCGCGAAGTGTGGTCGTCCGCCTCGCACCTCGCACCTCGCTCACGTCAGTGAGCGTTCCAGCAACTGCCAGCGCAACAGGTCCGCGAAGCGCTGCGGCGGGATCGCCGCGATGACGCGCCCGCTCGCCAAGGTCGCGAAGCCCAGGCCGCGCGCATCGCGATGGAACAACACGCCGAGCCCAGGCGTCCCAGGGATACCCGCGGCGTGATCGACGCCGATCACGGGTGCGCCGAACCAGGTGGACCCCAGTGGAGTGGCGCCGGCATTGGCCACCACGCAACTCGCCCACACGCCGGCGCGGTGGTTGCCGAGCTGCGCGCGCGCCAGTCGCCGTGGCAGATGGCCGAACCACGACATCGAGGCCGACAGTTTCACCAGGCCGTCGGCGGCCAGCCAGGCGCGATGGGCCTGCTTGATATGCGTCGCGGCCGCCACCAGATCGCGGCTGGCGAGACCGGCGGGCACGCGCAGGAAGCAATAGCCGTGGCAGTTCGCGAGCAGGCGCTGGTCGCCGCCTTCGCGCAGGTCGACGGTCAGCGGCATCAGCACATCGCCGTCGATCCCGCGCGCGGCTTCCAAGGCGGCCGCGACGCAGGCGAGCAGGAAGGGGGTTTCTGCCAGACGCCCGGTGGCCTGGCGTTGGCGCGCCTGGTAGGCGGCGGTGCCATCGACGCCGAGGGTGGTGGTGATGGTCACCAGCGGCGCCGCCGGATTGGCGGGCGATCGCAGCCCCGTCGGCAGTGGTCGCCACAAGCGCGCCAGACGATGGGGGATCAGCAGCGGCATCGCCTGCTGCGCCAGCGGCCCACGCACCCGGGCCGCGCGCGGAACCCCAGGCACCCAGCGGTAGTCCGGGCTCCACCACGGTTCGCCGAGCGGTTTTCCCGCCGCCATTGTGGGCAGCGCCGCCAACACCCCGGCCGCCCCACGCGCATCGCACAGGCGGTGATCCCAGGTCAGCACCACGCCGTCCGCGGCCACCGCCAGACGCATGGCCTTGGCGCCGGTGCCCTGGGCGAGATGTGCCGCGGCGGCCTCGGCGATGCGCTCGGCGGATTCGACGGTCAGCTCGACCGGTCCATGGGTGTGCAGCGCGGCACCGCGCAGCCCGCGTCGGAAGCGCGCCCCGAGGGTCCAGGCCTCTCGGCCCAGTGCGCGCCAGGCGCGGGTAAGGCCGGCAGCGTCAGCGATCGGTGTCTGCAGGTGCAGGCGCAGCTGCCCGATGTTCCCGCTGCCGCCTTCGTGGCGGATGATGCCATCGAGCAGATCGGCGAAGATGTCAGCTGGTCCGAGGGCTTGGCGCATGGAAGGGGCGGAGCATCACATCTCGCGCACGCTTGCCAACGGCCGGGAACGTGTGCCTGGCGCGCCGACGTCATCTCAATGCGGTCGCCTGAGCTCAACAGCCTTGGAGTTCATCTCAGCGGACACAGAGCTGGGAATTCTCGACTCTGCGCCCTCCGCGCCCTCTGCGGTTGGACCAGGTCGCGGGTTTCTTCCGGGGATAGAACCGCATGGAAGGCCGCGGAGCCGTTTGGGACTTCCTGATTTTTGAACTGGCGAGTCGCTCAGCGCTCTGGAACCGCGGGGCGATCGGCTTCGGCTTTGATCTCGCGATCCTTGCGTTCCGCGCCTTCGGCCGGGGTTTCCTTGGGGCCGTCGAGGACGCCGAAGACATCGGCGTTGACCTGCGCGTTGGCGAGCTTGGCCTGGGCGTCCTCCCGCACCAGACTGATGGTGATGCCATCAGCATCGGGGCGCGCGGTGATGCGGGTCCAGCCGATGATCCAGGTCAGCGACTGTGCATCCTCCTGCTGCGGAATGCCCCACCGCTGCAGGAAGCTCGTGCGCGCCTGGTCGAGCGTCAGCGCCGGGGCGCGCAGGGTGGCCTCGCCGAGGATGCCGGCGCCGTAGATCAGCGTGAGGTGCGGTTGCGGCGTGATGACGATACGCGCGCCATCCTTCTTGATCTTGTCGGCACCGACGCGCGTACGGATCTCATCCAAGGTGGTCGACCAGGCGAAGCCGCCGACGCCGGTCACTTCCTTGGGCAGGTCGCTGAGCTTGCCGGCCACCAGCAGGTTGGGTTTGACCACCACGGTGCTGAAACGCGCGACGGTGTTGCCCTGCAACCAGGTGATCGGGATATCGGGCAGGGTGAGGTCACCGGTCGAACGCGGCAGCAGGTGGAAGACCACGGTGATCGGCTTCGGGCGTTCACGCACCGGCTTGTCGCCCTCGGCCGCGGGTGCGGTGGCGAACGGTGCGCCGCGCAGCACTTCGGTCACCTGCGGTTCACCGAGCAGGCGCCAGGTGCCGACCGCGCTCAGCCGCAGGCTGTTGGCCACCGACTGGGTGACGTCGATCGCTTCGATGTCCCTGGGCAAGGTGGTGAACTCGACGCGGATGGCTTCATTCAGGCAGATCTCCTTCGCCGAGACCCGTGCGGTGATGAAGGTCGGCCGCACGGCCTCGCCCGCCATCGCGGCAACGGCGGTGAAAGAGAGCACGAGGGCGATCAGGACGTTACGCATGGGCGGCGTTCTAGACCATCGAGCAAGGCAGTCATGCGGCGTTTGTGCACGCCTTCCGCGGCTGTGGCACAGGGGAAGGGTCCGGGGTCCGCGCGGGCGGGTAGATTCGCGGGAACGCAGAGGTGGGCGACGATGGTCGGGTGCATGAGCGGTTCGCGGCGATCGGCACCCGGCACGCAGTGGTGACGGTTGCGCTCATATCCCTATCCGCGCAGGGGATCGGTGCGTGCGGCATGCCTTCCCAGCGTTCCGCCGGGCTTGCACCCTTCGCCTGCCCGCCACAGTCTCAGCCTCCACAAATCCACGAGTGAAAGAGTCTATCCCATGGCCGTTGATCTCGCCGCCGCCGCCGCCGTCCCGCCCGAACTCCGCTATCGCAAGGGCCTGACCTACCCGAACCCGCTGGCCGGCAATCCAGGCAAGCCGAAGTTCGCGGCGACGGTGAAACGCGCTGACGGTGGCACCGAGTCGGTCGCCTGCCCGATTGCTACCCGCACCATGCTCGCGCTGATGAACATGAACGCCGTCATCGGCGGCGCCGCCTGCCATTGGGGTGGACCGGCCGCGCTCGCCGAGCTGATGTCCTCGATCCACGCGATCATGTTCAGCGCCAGCCCCTGGCATCAGCGCTTCAACTTCGCCAACGATGCCGGCCACACCGAGAACGGCGTCTACGCGCTCAAGGCCAACTACGGTTTTGCCGGCGTGACGGTCAACGACCTCAAAGCTTTCCGCTCGATCACCTCCAAGCTCACCGGCCACGGCGAGTCGCATCTCTTCCCCGACGGCGTGATGATCTCCAACGGCCCGCTCGGCTCGTCGATCCCCATCGCCCAGGGTCTGGCCATGGCCGACGTCCTGGCCAACCACAAGCGCACCACCATCTGCGTCATCAGCGACGGTGCGATGATGGAAGGCGAAGCCAAGGAGGCGGTCACCGCCATTCCCGGTCTCGCCGCCAAGGGCCTGATGGCGCCCTTCGTGCTCGTGATCAGCGACAACAACACCAAGCTCTCAGGCCGCGTCGACGCCGACAGCTTCTCGATGCAGCCGTACTTCAGCTCGCTCGAAGCCCAGGGTTGGAAGGTCATCAAGCTCGCCAACGGCAACGATCTCCAGGCCGCCTACAGCGCGGTCGAGACCGCCATCGCCACGGTCGAGGCGCATCCCACCCAGCCGGTGGCGATCTGGGCCAAGACGGTCAAGGGCTACGGGGTTGCCGCCACGGTGAAGTCGGCCAGCGGCGGTCATGGGTATCCGCTCGCTGGCGGTGACGTCGCCACCAAGTTGCGCGCCTTCGTCGAGGAGGTCAACGGCACCACGCCCCTGGCACCGGAATTCGCCGCCTGGCTCAAGGAGATCGAAGACGCCGCCGTAGCCAAGGCCGCCAAGGCCGCTGCCGCGCCGGCGCCGGTGGCCGCCACTCCGGCGGTGAAGAAGGACAAGATCCAGGCCGGTTTCCCCAAGGCGATGATCACCGCCGCCGACAAGGGCCTGCCGGTGGTCAGCGTCAGCGCCGACCTCCAGGGTTCGACCGGCGTCGCACCCTTCCGCGCCAAGTTCCCGCAGCTCTCGTTCGATATCGGCGTCGCTGAGGCCAACATGGTCTCGACCGCGGCCGGTTTCTCGAAGCAGGGCTACATCCCGGTGGTCGACACCTTTGTGCAGTTCGGCATCACCAAGGGTCTGCTGCCGTTGACCATGGGCGTGCTCAGCCAGGCGCCGGTGATCGCGGTGTTCAGCCACACCGGTTTCCAGGACGCTGCTGACGGCGCGTCGCACCAGGGCCTCTACTACCTCGCCGCCACCGGCGCGGTGCCGCACCTGCTGCAGTACTGCCCGGCCACCGCCGAGGAGGCCGAGTGGGCGATGGGCTTCGCCATCGAACGTTTCGCCAAGGACCGTCAGGCCGGCCACCACCCCGACGCCGTGCTGTTCTTCTGCGGTCGTGAAAACTATCCGGTGTCGCTCAAGCCCGCCGGCGTCGAGTACGCCTGGGGCAAGGCCATGGTCGTGGCGGATACCACCGCCGGCAAAACCAGGTCGGTGGTGATCAGCGCCAACGGCTCATTGCTGACGCATGCCATCAAGGCGGCCGAAAAGCTCGCCGCCGATGGCATCGGCGCGCTGGTGCTGAACAACGCCACGCCCAACCGTCCGGACGTGGCCGGCCATCAGGCGGCCCTGGCCAAGTGCGGCGGCAAGCTGGTCACCGTCGAGGATCATCAGGCGGTGGGCGGCGCCGGCGCGATGCTGCTCGGTGCGTTGGCCGCGGCCGGCAGCCTGCCGACGCAGGTGAAGATCCTCGGTGTGCAGGGCGAATTCGGCCAGAGCGCTTACACCGCCGATGAGCTCTACAACAAGCACGGCATCGGCATCGCGGGCATCACCGCCGCAGCCAAGGGCATGGCGTGAGGATGTGCGGGCATGACTGACCCCGGCGTCACCCCGCCGGTGTCCACCCGGGTGCCGCTGCGCGGTACCCGGGTGGCATTGTACGTGACCACCGGCGCCTTCGCCCTCAGCGTGCTGTTCGCGATCATCTCGTTGATGCTGCACCTCGAAGTGGTGCGTTTCTCCACCGCGGTCGGCCTGGTGCTGCTGTTCTTCGGCTTGTTCAAGGTCTCCATCGCGCTGGACGCGGTGGCGGCACCGCCAGCGGTTGCGCCGGAGTCGGATCGCCGCCAGGAGACCGGCTCGCCGGGGGTATTCCGCTTATGGGTGGTGTACAAGCTGACGCCGGCCGCTCTGGCGATCGTCGCTGCGATCTACCTCTTCGTAGTCGGGTCCCCAGCCATCGATGCGATGATCAGGTAGGCTCTCATGCGCACACTCATCGGTTGCCTGGCCATCATCGGCCTGCTGGTGGTACTCACCGTCGGCGGTTGTTGCGCACTGATGGCGTATGGCGTCTGGAGCCTGCCGGGCCTCCCCGCGGGAGCGACGAAAGAGGCCATCGAACGGCGTCATGCCGACACCTTGCAGGAGGTCGCTGCCTGTATCCGCAAGCAGGACTGTAAGAGTCTGCAGGGGAACCGTGCGGTGGTCGCGGTCTATCGCAGCGAGGACCTGGAGCACACCGCGGTCTATCTCAGCGACCCGACCCTGACCAAGGGCGGCCACCACCTGCAGAATGGCGCCGGCGTCGCGACCATGCGCAGTGCCAAGCAGGAGATCGAGTGCGTGGCCTATGAGCTGACGGTCGCCGATGAGGATTACCTGGTGTTTCTGCCGGCACCGCCGCTGGAGGCCGCTTCACCACCACGCTGAGCGGCTCGTGTGGAAAGGCTGAACCCACGAGGAACCGTGACGACGCCACGGCGCGTGCGCTGACGGATGCGACCGAGTGCATCATCAGGATCGTATGAGCGTCTGGTGATCTGCGGACGCAGCGCCAACTCGCATGTTTCCAAGCGCCAACCGGCCACATACTCCGCCGCCAGTCGGAGGGGGCATGTCGCGCTGCATGGTGCTGAACGCCAGTTACGAGTTCCTTGCCATCGAGGAGCATTGGATCGATGCCCTTGGCCTGGTGCTGTCCGGCAAGGCCGTACCGCTCGAAGAATATCCCGACGTCGTGCGCAGCCAGCACCACGCCTTCCGCCTGCCGGCGGTGGTCCTGATGCGGTATCAGGTGAAGACCCTGCGCCGTCGCCAGGTCTTCAACGTGCCGACGCGTAAGGCGGTGTTCATCCGCGATGGTTTCGAGTGCCAGTACTGCGGCACCCGCGTGTCGATGACCACCGGCACCCGCGATCACGTGATCCCGCGCAGCCGCGGCGGCCCCGACACCATGCAGAACGTCGTCACCGCCTGTCGGAGCTGCAACGTGCGCAAGGACGACCGCATGCTCGATGAGGTCGCCATGACCTTGCGCAACCGCCCGCGTCCGCTCAGCGAGGACGAGAAGATCCAATGCCTCATCAAGTTGGTGCGGGCCAAAGAACGCAACGCCTGGATGGGCTGCCTGCGCCGTCTCGGCCTGGGCCTGTGGGCGGCGTGAAGCGAGGGCTCCGACCCGTCTGATCGGGAGGCGGCTCAATCCGCAGAGGGCGCAGAGGGCGCAGAGTCGGAAATCTGAGGGTGCGGCGTTTCGTGTGGGGGCAGCCCCACTCGTCCACTTTGTCCTCTTGTCCTCTTGTCCTCTTCATCCTCTGCGTCCCCTTGGCCGGTCGGCTTCTTCCGAAGAAACGTGGGTTCCGCCTCGGCGCCGTGCTCTGGGATCGACTGCGATAGGCGCAAACCCCGCCACCATCCACGGGATTTTCCGTCGCCTTGACCACCGTCCTGATGGATGCTGTGACCCCGCATCGCGGCACACGCTTTGCTCTGATCCGCCTTCCGAACCCGACCTTCCCTGGAGGCACCCATGAGCCACGACGTCCACCGCTTCATTCCGCTCGAACGCTTCCGCGCCATCCTGGGGGAACTCGATCTCGATCACCAGTCCTTCACTGACGCCTTCTGGCTGCGCTTCGCTGCGCAGGCGGCGGTCTTCCATCCTGATGAACCGGCGGTGCTGGCGAAACGCATCCGTCTGATCGCCGATCACCTGCTCGCCCACGCCGAGTGGTATCAGCCGCTGGCTTCCCCGCTGCGCTTCGTGGTCGCCGCCCTGCTGCTCAAGAGCCACACGGCGCTGCATACCTTCATCTCGGAGTATCACCGCATCGGCGACATGCTCACCAAGGTCGGCCTGCGCCATGGTGGACGGTACGAGCCGCTGACCGTGCTGATCCTCGGTGCCGCCCCAGGGCATGACGCCTTCAGCATGCTCGAAGCCGAACGGCTGAAGGCGCTCTATCAGCACATCAAGGGCTTCCACTGGTGGATCACCGGCGCCGATGACCTGCCGGGCATCGCGGCGCTGGCGCAGATCCCAGGAAACGCGGAGGTCATCGCCGCGGGTACCGAGGCGATCTATCAGCACCTGGCCACTGCTGGCTGCACCAAGGGCAATCACCTGCAGACCGCGGCGCACCTGCTGCCGCTCACCGGACTGCGACCGGAGGAGGCCGCCAGCCGTTGGCTGGGGCTGATGCGCACCATGGAGAAGGAGCATGCCACGCTGCGGCCGGCGCATTACGATGCGCTCTCGGTGCTCAGCCTGTTGGAGCAACCGGCCGGCGCAGTGATCGAACGCCTGCTGGCGGTACGACGTGAACTGGATCTCAGCGCCCCCGACCTGGCCGGCGATTCATCGCTCAGCCTGGCGGCCGACCTCACCGCGCTCGAC
>JANPIY010000238.1:0-17296 GCA_031425255.1 Planctomycetota bacterium | reverse complement strand
AGGCGTCGCCGAAATCCTCGCTGCTGGCGGCGAGAATCTCGACGTCATCAACTGGGCCCTAGGCAACGGCCACTCGCTGGATGCCATCGTCTGGCTGCTCGATCACATCGATATCAATGCCAAGCGTCAGCGGCTGCTGACCGATCACATCCGACTCTTCACCGATGGAGGCTGACTATGAAACGGGAAGAACTCGAGGCACTGACGATCAAGGAGCTGCGGCTGATCGCAGCCGAACGCGGACTGGTCAAGGCCGGCAAGCTGCTCAAGGCTGAACTGGTCGAAGCCTTGATGCCCGCGCCACGTCCCAGCCGCGCCAAGACCGGCACCGGCAGCACCCGCACCAAGCGGCGGGGCTCGTTCACCGCGCCGGCGCCCGCCAGCAAGCGCAAGGGCACCCTCCCGCCCGGTGCACCCGCGCCGGGTCACTCATCTTCCTCGCTCGTCGCACCCGTCACGGCTGCTGCTCCCGCGCCGATCGTCGGACCCGACCCCGGCCTGCCGGTTCCTGACCATTACGGCCATGACCGCCTGGTCCTGATGGTGCAGGATCCCCACCACGTCTTCGCCTATTGGGAATTGCTGCCGGACACCGTCGCGCGAGTCGCCAACCTGGCCCAGGGTTCCGCCAGCGCGGTGCTGGCGATCCGCGTCGGCGAGCACACCGAGTTCCGTGAAGTCGATCTGCGCGGCGGCAATTACTACCTCGCCGTCTCACCTGATCAGGATTACGAGGCCGAACTCGCGCTGCGCGACCGTAACGGCAAGCTCCACCTGCTCGCCCGTTCCAACAAGGTGCACACCCCGGCGCCGACCATCTCGTCGCGCGTCGATGAGCAGTGGATGGGCGTCGACGAGACCTTCCATGAATTGCTCGAACTGGCGGGATTGCCTGGGCAACTGCACGGTGCCGGCAGCGCCGCCCGCCTGGCGGATCAGCGCCTGGTGGCGTGGAGTTGGCAGCACAGCGGCGTGACCTCGCTTTCCAGTGGCGGGCTGTCGAGTCACGCCCTCAGCAGCACCTCGCGGCTGACGCAACCTTGAAGGTGATCCACCGACATCCGTACGCAGGCACGCCCGCTTATCCGGGATCCGCGCCTGCACGCGGTCGCCAGGTCCAGGTTGCCGCCGACGGAACCATGAAGTCGCCCGGTGGTGCGTGGCATCCAAACCGCCGGATACCTCGACCATTCGCGGTTCCAACGCCGGGTACGGGTCGATGACCATGCCTGAAGGCTACCTCCTCCTGGTCCTGCACGCGCACCTGCCATTCGTCCGCCATCCCGAGGATGCCCACTTCCTGGAAGAACGCTGGTTGTTCGAGGCCATCACCGAGACCTACATCCCGTTGCTGACGCGCCTCGAACACCTGCTGCGCGATGGCGTGCGGACGCGGCTGACCATGACCTGGTCCCCTCCGCTGTGCGAGATGCTGGTCGATCCGCTCCTCCAGAGCCGCTACCACCTGCACCTGTCCCGGCTGCTGGAGCTGGCCGAGCAGGAGGTCCACGCCAAGGCCCACAGCCCCTTCGCTGAAGCGGCGCGGATGTACCGCGACCACTACCGCTATTGCCTGAGCGTCATCGAGCGCTTCCACGGGAACCTGCTGACCTGGGTGCGGCAGCTGCGTGACGCCGGCGTGCTCGAGCCGATCACCTGCGGCGCGACCCACGGTTTCCTGCCGCTGATGCTCACCAGTGAGGCGCAACGCGCGCAGATCGCGGTGGCGGTGGCCAACTATCGCAAACATTTCGGCGCCGAGCCCAAGGGCATCTGGCTCCCCGAATGCGGCTATACGCCTGGGGTCGAACACCTGCTCAAGGAGTTCGGCATCCACTATTTCTTCGTCGATACGCACGGCATCTATTACGGCACGCCGCGTCCGCGTTACGGCGTCTATGCGCCGGTCTACACCGGCAGCGGCGTCGCCGCCTATGCGCGCGATCCCGAGAGCTCGCGTTCGGTGTGGTCGGCGGAGAGCGGCTATCCAGGGGATCCGCTCTATCGCGAATTCTACCGCGATCTCGGTTATGATGGAGATTACGCTTACGTCCGCGGCTTCCTCCATCCGGACGGGGTGCGCCGTAATCTGGGGCTGAAATACCACGCCGTCACCGGCAAGGTGCCGCTCGATCAGAAGGCTCCCTACCTGCCGACGCCCGCTTTCGGCCGGGCGATGGACCACGGCGCCGACTTCGTCGCTAAGCGGGTGGAGCAGTGCCGTCATCTGGCCCACCTGCTGGGCCGTCCTCCGCTGATCGTCTCGCCCTATGACGCCGAGCTCTTCGGCCACTGGTGGTACGAGGGCACCCAGTTCGTCGAGAGCATCTTCCGCGCGGCGCAGGCCGGGGGGCATGCCCTGCTGCCGGTCTCGGGCTCGGAACACCTGAGCGAATTCCCGATCAATCAGGTGGTCACACCGTCGGCTTCGAGCTGGGGTGACGCCGGCTACAACGGCGTCTGGCTCAATCCCGCCAATGATTGGATCTATCGGCATCTCCATCAGGCCGAGGAGCGCATGGTCGCCCTCGCCCGCCGCTTTCCGCAGGCGGAGGGTTGGCAACGGCGCGCGCTCAACCAGATGGCGCGCGAGCTGCTGCTGGCGCAGTCGTCCGACTGGGCCTTCATCATGACCACCGGCACCACCGTTCCGTACGCCGTCCGCCGCACCCGCGATCACATCAACCGCTTCACCGGCTTGTTCGCTCAGGTCCATTCAGGACGGTTGGATGAGGATGGAATCCGCGAGATCGAGTGGCGCGATTCGGTGTTCCAGGAGATCGACTACCGCGTCTACGCCTGAGCGCTCGGGGTGGCCTGACCAACCAGAGAGATGTCTGCCACAGAAGATATTCCCCACCGAGCTCACGGAGTGCACAGAGGAATGCATGGCTCCGCTCGGTGCGCTCGGTGAGCTCGGTGGCGAATATCGGTGGTCGGTGGTCGGTGGTCGGTGGTCGGTGGTCGGTGGTCGGCGGTCATGTCGCATCCGTCTATGTTCTTGCCGTGAATGTCCAAGCCGCGGACGCGCGTGTCTCATGATCGTGCGCTCAAGTGAGACGCCGGGTCGACGACACCACCTGCTGCGGCTGGCGGGGCGATGCGGGCGCTCTACAAACCGCCGTCCTACCCCCGCCCCGAGGTCCGCATGTCCATCCGCTCCCTGGTCCTGTCCGCCACCCTCGCCTGCATGGCTGCCCCAGTGCTCTCCGCCGCTGACGGCGAGGTACTCGGACAGGGTGCCCTGAAGTACCAGGTGGTGAAGGGCTGGGGCGCGGTCGGGCCGGAGATCAGCCTGCAGAACTGCCATGCCATCCGCCAGGATGCCAGCGGGCGCATCGTCATGATCAATACCGGGCCGAAGAACAACGTGGTGATCTACGACGCCGCGGGCAAGGCGGTGGAGACCTGGGGCACCACCTTCCCTGGGGCGCATGGCTTGGCCGTGGTCAAGGACGCCGAGGGCGAATGCCTGTGGCTGACCGACCATGATCGCCATCAGGTGATCAAGACCACCCTGGCCGGCAAGGAACTGAAAGTCATACCCTGGCCGGAAGGCGTCGCGCCCTACACCAAGGCCGACGAGTACAAGCCGACCGACATCGAGTTCGGCGACGACGGCAGCTTCTACGTCTGCGACGGCTACGGCAAGGCGATGGTCCTGCACTACGGCGCCGATGGCAAACTGATCAAGGCCTTCGGCGGCAAGGGCAACGAGGCGCATCAGCTCAGCACTCCGCATGGTTCGGCGATCGACCGCCGCGATCCGGCTAAACCATTGCTGGTGGTGGCCTCGCGTGGGCACCAGGCGCTCAAGCGCTTCACCCTCGCTGGCGATTACGTCGACACCATTCCCATGCCGGGGGCCGAGGTCTGCGACGTGATGGTGCACGGCAAGCTGCTCTACATCCCCAATCTCAACGGCTTCGTCTCGATCCTGGATGAGAACAACCGCGTCGTCTCCAACCTCGCGGGCAGTGCGCCGGCGTACGACGGCAAGGGTTCCCTGCAGAAGATGGGTCGCGTCGGGGATACCTTCATCCACCCGCACAATCTGTACGTCGATGGCAACGGCAGCGTCTACGTCGCGCAGTGGAATTCCAAGGGCACGCATCCGATCCGCCTCGACCTGGTCAAGTAGACGGCCCGTACGCCTCGCCACCGCCCTGGCCGGTGCGGTGGTCCAGGTATTCATCCGCAGCTTCAACCGCGTCCTTCCCGGCTCACTACTACTGGTGAGCCAAGATATTTGGCCGCAGAGGCGCAGAGGCGCAGAGAAGAAAAGGCCCCTGCTTTGCCTTCCTCTGCGTCTCCGCGTCTCTGCGGCCGATTCTTCCTGGTCAGCTCAACAGCATGGGCTCCACCCCCCACTCGTTGATCGGCGTGGCGATGCACGGGGGGATTTGCGGAAGGCGCCGGTGGGTGAATACTCCCGTACCTGTGCCCCCCTCGTCCGTCCAACTCGTCGACCTCGATCAGCGCCCGGATCTGCTTCCGGCGGTGATCGCCCTGTATGCCGCGTGTCCCCCTGGGGCCGATCATCAGGTCTGCGGCATCGCCGCCTGGATGGGGCTGACTCCGACCAAGGCCGTCATCGACCTGGCCTCCGGGGTGCTGGTGGCCATGTCCGGGCAGCGGGCGATCGCCGCCCTCGCGATCTGCCCCTATAGCGAGGACCAGGTCACCTTGTGGGGTCCCGCCGTCGCCAATGGCGCCCCCGCCGCCGTGGGTGGCAGCCTGCTGGAGGCCGCACGCGGCGCCCTCCAGTTGAGCCGCTATGGCAGCATCCGCACGCTGGTCGATACCCGCAACCGCAAGGCACGCGTCCTCCTGCAATCTCATGGTTTCAACGCCTGGAAGGACAATCTGCTGTTCGAGCGGCGCATCGAGGCGGCACAGGCCGATCAGCCCACCCGCGTACGCCTGGCCACCGCCCGCGACCACAGTGCGGTGGCGACGGTGTTCATCCAGGGTTTCCCCGACAGCGATCACTGCCTGCCGAATCTCGCGCGGCGCGAGCGCGACGGTTTCCGCCATTATCTGTTGGAGGACGCCGGCAGCGTGGTGGCCGCCGCCGCGGTGCAGGACGCTGGGCCACGCGCCTGGCTCAAACTGATCACCACCCAGCCGGAACGCCGCGGCAAGGGTCACAGCCGGACCCTGCTGAACGGCATCCTGGCCGAGGAGGCCAAGCGTCACAGCCACGCCATCGCCTTGGAGGTGCTGGTCGACAACACCGCGGCTGTGCGCCTCTACGAAGCCAGCGGCTTCAAACGGAAATTCACCGCGACGGTCATGACCGGCCCGGTGTGAGCGGCGCGGCCCGGGTTGACGATTAGAGCGTCACCGGGTGCTCGGCGCCCGCGACCGTCACCACATCGCCCGCGTGCAGCTTACGCCCGGGGCGGAGATCCTCGCTGCCATTGACCAGGATACCGCCGGCACGGATGGCATGTTTGCCGGAACCGCCGGTACCGACCGCGGCGATGGTCTTGAGGAACTGGACCAGGGTGATGTAGGGCCGGCCTTCACCGTCGAGGGTCACCTTGTGCTCGGTGGCTTCGACCACCGTCGCAGCCGGCTTGCCGGTCTTGGTTGCAGGTTTGCCCGCTGGCTTGGCGACGTGCGGTGCACCATTGCGGGCGCCGTGCTTGGCCCCGGCGGCCTTGGCAAATACCGGCTTGGCGGCGGGCGCCTTGGCGACCGCGGGGACAGCGGCCGGGTCGCTCGGCTGGCCAGCCGCAGCCTTCTCCTGCTTCTCCTGCGTCGCCGCCTCGCGGGTGGCTTTGCGACCACGCCAGCCGGGTGGCTTGCGGGCATCAGTGACCGCTTCGACTTCGGCGGTTTCGCTGCCGGGCTTCTTGCGCCGGCCGAGCTGCATGTGCTCCCGGTACCACGGTTGTACGCCCTGATGTTTCTTGCTCATGTGGTGTCGCTTTCGGATGGTGGCGGGCGGTGCGCTGGGAGTCAGGCCCAGGCGTCGAGGTAGCCCTTGATCGCGAGCCAGCGTTCGCGCGGCAGCTGGGCGCCCATGACCTGGACCACCGCCGCGCCGCTGAGCGAACCCAGACGGCCGCACTGATCGAGCGGCAGGCCGCGGAGGTGGCCGGCGAGGAAACCCGCGGCCCAGCAATCGCCGGCGCCGGTGGTGTCGATCGCTTCGACGACATCGGCGGCGATGCGGACACGTTCGCGTCCGCGCGCGATCATCGCGCCATCCTTGCCGAGTTTGACCGCCACCACGCCGACGCGGCTGGCGAGATCCTCCAAGGCGGCCTCGGGGCTGGAGTCGTTCCAGGCCTTGGCCTCGTCCTCGTTGGCGAACATCAGGTCGACCATGCCATCGAGCAGTTCGTCGATCACCGGGCGGTTGGCGCGCACCACCTCGAAGGAGGCGAAGTCGAGCGCGAGCTGACAGCCCGCCGCCTTGGCGGCCTTGGCCACCGCACGCGTCAGGTCGTGGTTGAAGAGCGTGTAGCCTTCCAGCATCACCACCTGGACGCCACGGAAGGTCTCGCTGGTGAAGTGCGCCGGATCGAGCGTCGCGGCGGCGCCGAGGCAGGTGCGCATGGTGCGCTCCGCGTCGGGCGTGACCATGCTCAGCACACGGCCGGTGGGATGTCCGGCCTGGCGGAGGAGGCGGGGTTCGCAGTTCTGCGCCACCAGCGCCTGATGGTAGAAGTCGCCGTACTCGTCCTCGCCGCAAGCGCCGATGAAGGCTGAGCGGATGCCGAGATGGGCGCAGCCGACGGTGGTGTTGGCGGCGGCGCCGCCGGGCGACTGGGCCGCCATCTTCTGGCTCTTGCCGAGCAGGAGCTGGATGAGCTCGGCGTCGACCATCTGCATGCCGCCCTTGGCGCCAGCGACATGCTCGCGCAGGAAGTCCTCTTCGACCTTGAGCACCAGATCGACCAGCGGCGAGCCGACGCCGATGAGTTCAGGTGGCGTCGCCGCGGCCGGAACGACGGGGGAGGGACTGGGCGCGAGGGTGGGCGTGTCGGTAGTCATACGGGGCGGGCATGCTGCCGATCAGCGCGGATTTCAAAGGGCCGAAACCCCCGTCACTTGCCCTGCTCGTCGAGCATCCGGGCCACTTCCATCAGGATGCCCTGCGCCGAGCCCTGGAGCGTGCGGTCGCCGGTCGGCAGCGCGTCGGCATGGAACGAGAAACGTGGCGGCGGATTGTGCGCCAACAGCAGCAGGGCATCGAGGCCGACGACCTTGCCGACATGGGCATGCACCGGCGTGCCCTGGATGAGGTAGACCGCGGACTCCTCGGGTCCTTCGATCAGCTCCAGGCGACCGCTCTTGCCGGTGACCTGGAAGAACTGCAGCAGATCCATCACGCCGCCGGTGGTGACCACGCCGGTGAAGGTCGCACTCTGCTGTTGGAGATCCTTGAGCGAATAGCCCGGACCCATGGTCTCGAGGTTGGAGATCTGCGGCGCTTGCGCGCTGAGCGAACCCGGATCGCCGCCCGGCGGCAGGACCTGGAGGCGGAAGACCTGACCACCGATCTGCAGTTGATCACCATCGTTCATGACGATGGGCTGGGCGATGCGCTTGCTGTTCACCAGCACGCCGTTGCGGCTGCCGAGGTCGGCGACCAGCCACTGGCCCGCTTCATTCCAACGCATCTCGGCGTGGCGCCTGGAGGCCAGCGCATCCTGCAGCAGGATGTCGACGCCCTCTTCACGGCCGAAGGTGTAGACCTTGCCAGGCCGCAGGCGATGCGCGCGACGGGCGGCGGAAACCAGATAGTAATCGACGTTCATTGGGGCGTGCTCGGGTGGCGGAAGGTACCCATCCCCCTCGCCCTCCGCAAGGCGCGGTGAGAGGCGCCCGAGTATCGTGGCGGTTCCTCCCCCCTCCCGGGGCGCCGTTTGGGGACTTCCGCCGGGGCCGTAGCGTTGGGCCATGCCGACGGTGCCGATGCTCTTTCCCCTCCCCAGCGAACCCGCACCGAGCCTGCGCTCCGTGCTCTTCGCCACCCTGCGCCGCATCGACGGCTGGGGCCAGGGGGCCTGGCGGGAGGTCTATTCCGCGTGGCGTTTGCGGCACTGCCTGCTGAGCATCGATGATCTCGAGGCCGGCGTCAGCCGCGACGAGGACGACCGCGTGGCGGCCTTCGTAGTCATCATCCCTGGGCACGCCCTTGGACGACCAGGCGATCCGGCGCGCGCGACGGCGACCTGCGACTGGGTCCTACGCCAGGCCTGGAGCGGACTGGTCGCAGGCGCGCGGCTCACCGTCACCACCCATCGTCCAGGACCGGCGGTGCGGGCGACCAATGCCTGCCTCTTCACCGCGCCGAGCGCGGGGCAGCCGCCGGCGCTGGTGCTGAGGTTGCTGGTGCGCCTGCCGATGGCCGGCATGTGCTGCGATGGCAAGGCGCTGATGCGCTTCCTGCGCCGGATCGAAGCCTTCGCCGCCGGCCTCTGCCGACCGGGCGCGCGGCCGGCGCTGAGCCGCCAGCGCAAGGCCGTGGCCGTGCAGCAGGCGCTGCGCGCGGCCCTGTCCGCGCGCGGCTTGGTCGCCTTCATCGGTGATGGCGCCCGCCTGGCGCGTGCCAGCGACGGCACGGTGATGCCCGGCTGTCGACCCTGGCGCACCCCGTCGGGCGAACGCCTGACCGTCGATCTGGGTGCGCTCGGGCGCGTCCGCGGCCTGGGCCTGCAGCGGGGCGTCACGGCGGTCGCCGGCGCGCCGTACCACGGCAAGAGCACCCTGCTGGCCGCACTCGCCGCGGGGCGCGACGACCATATCCCCGGTGACGGCCGCGAACTGGTGGTGGCGGATGCCTCGGTGCTGGCGATCCAGGCCGAGGACGGCCGGCGCATCAAGGACTGCGACCTCTCGACGTTCTTCGCCCGCCTGCCCGGCAGCGACAGCCGGCATTTCAGCACCACCCGCGCCAGCGGCGCCACCAGCATGGGCGCCAGCCTGGTGCAGGGCATCGCTGCCGGCTGCCGCCTGCTGCTGGTGGACGAGGACAGCGCCGCGAGCAATTTCCTGACCATCGACCCGGTGATGCGGCGTCTGCTCGGCATCGCCCTCGACGGCATCACCACGTTGCTCGACCTGCTGCCGGCGCTGGCGACGGCCGGCGTCAGCTCGGTGCTGGTGGCCGGCTCCAACCATCAGTCGCTGCTGGCCAGCGACCGCGTGGTGCTGATGCAGGACTACCAACCGCGGGATGTGACCACGCGCATGCGCCGCCTGCTGCCGCGTCGGCGCCGGGCCAGCGCGGTGCGCGCGGCGAGGTTGCCCGAGCGGACGTTGGTCGACACCGCGGACTGCCTGTTCGGTCCGCGCCATTTCCTGCGTGTGGAGGTCGCCGAACCCGAGCGTCCGCTGATCAACGGCATCGCCCTCGACCTGCGACGCTGTGGTTGGGAACTCGATCCGGCGCTGGTGCGCGGCGCCCTCGCCGCCGCCGGCTGGTGTTGCCGCCTGGCGGAGGGACAGCCGCTGACGCTCGAGCTGCTCCAGCGACGTTATGCGGACTTCATCGCCACCTACGGCGTGCGCGGCCTCGATCCGTTCGATACCGCGTTGATCACCATCCCACCCTGGCAATTGGTGGTCACCGTGCTCGAACGCCTGGAGCGGCCGCTGATCCGCAGCGGTTGAGGTGATTCGCCTCAGTTCGCGTGCAGGGCCGCGTTCAGACCACCCCAGCCGGCGCCTTTCTTCTGCTGCACCTCGATCGCACCGCTGCGGCTATTGCGGCGGAACAGCAGGTCGTCCTTGCCGCTGAGCTGGGCCGCTTTCACCACCTCGCCCTCAGGAAGCAGGGTGACCTTGGCGCCGCCGGTGATGTAGAGGCCGGATTCCACCGTGCAGTTGTTGCCGAGACTGATGCCGAGGCCGGCATTGGCGCCGAGCAGGCACTGCTCGCCGATGCGGATGACTTCTTTGCCACCGCCGCTGAGCGTGCCCATGATCGAGGCGCCACCGCCGATGTCGGAGCCGTTGCCGACCACGACCCCGGCGCTGATGCGGCCTTCGACCATGCTCTTGCCAAGCGTGCCGGCGTTGTAGTTGCAGAAGCCCTCGTGCATCACCGTGGTGCCTTCCGCCAGGTGCGCGCCCAGGCGCACGCGGTCGGCGTCGGCGATGCGCACGCCGGTGGGCACCACGTAGTCGGTCATGCGCGGGAACTTGTCGACGCTGGTGACGTTGATCTCGATACCACGGGTCTTCAGGCGTAAGCGCACGGCGTCGAACTGCTCCGGATCGAACGGCCCTTCGCTGGTCCACACCACGTTGTTGAGCAGGCCGAAGATGCCCTCGAGGCTGAGCCCGTGCGGCTTCACCTTGCGGGTCGAGAGCAGATGCAGGCGCAGGTAGACATCGTGCGCGTCGACCGGCTTGGCCGAGATCTCGCCGATGAAGGTCACCGTCACCAGTCGCGGCACCGCCACCCCCGCGCTGCTGGCGGAAACAGACGGGCGGTTGCCGGCGCGCAGGAATTCACGCAGGTCGGTGAGCACGTCGATGTTGCCGTGGCGTTTGCCGTCGCCGACGAAGGGCGCGAACTGTTCCAGGGCCTCCTCGATCTGCTCCTGGTTGAGGTAGTAGCTCTTCGAGCCGTTGCGATAGCCGGTGAGCGAGGCGAGCACGGCGGCGGTGCCGAAGTTCTCCCCGAGATTCACCAACGGGAACCAGGTATCGAGGATCCGCCCAGGCGACCCGACCACGCCGGGCTTGTCCAGGCCGGCCATGCTGAAGCTGGCGATGCCGACGGCGAAGGCCTCGGGCCGCCGATAATCCGGCTGCGCTTCGATACGGGTGACCAGGGCTTTGAAGTCGTCGAGGGACATGGGCTCTCCGTGCAGGGCGGTACTTTTGGGCCGATGCCAGTGCCGGCAAGGGGAGTTGTCGCAGGAGGTGGTGGTGCGAGGTGCGAGGTGCGAGGTGCGAGGTTTACAGTGCTCGGGTCGCACCGGCCCACGTTCACTGGCGTGCATCCGCCAAGGGGCCGTGATCACCGCGACAGCGAACCTCGCACCTCGCACTTCGCACGGCTGTCCTGCTCAAGACGTCTGATACGGATCCACATCCACCGCCACATGCACGTCCTTCATGCGCTTGAGGCCGCCGAGCGCCTGGACGCGGTCGAGGAACGCTTGCGCGGCGCCGCGGCTGGCGGCCTTGATCAGGGCATGCCAGCGGTGCTGGTTCTTGATGAAGGCGACCGCGGTGGGATTGGGACCGAGGATGACGCAGCCCTCCGCCGCGCGCTGCAGCAGCTCACCGTGCGCGGCCGCCACCAGTTGCACGTTGGCGGCGGATTCGCCACTCCACAGGAAACGCACCAGTCCCGCGTAGGGCGGATATCCGTATTGCTGGCGCAGCACCAGTTCGGCATCGACGAAGGTCTTCGGACGGTGATCGACGGCACAACGCAGGGCCGGCGCTTCGGTGTCGAAGGCCTGGACCACCACGGTGCCTGGCCGCTCGCCGCGGCCGGCGCGACCGGCCACCTGCGCCACCAGTTGGAAGGTGCGTTCGGCGGCGCGGAAATCCGGCAGCGAGAGGCCACGGTCGGCGGCGATGATGCCGACCAGGGTCACGCGCGGGAAGTCGAGACCCTTGGCTACCATCTGGGTGCCGACCAGACAGTCGGCGGCGCCGCTGGCGAAGGCCTGGAAGAGTTTCGCGTGGCCCTGGCGCTCGGCGACGGTGTCGGCATCGACGCGCAGCACCGACAACCCAGGGACCTCGGCCGCCAGTTGCGTGGCGAGCTGCTCGGTGCCCAGACCGAAGGTCGACAGGGTCGGCTGCTGACAGGCCGGGCATAGGCGTGGCATCGGCCCTTCGTTGCCGCAGTAATGGCACTTCACCTTCTCTGCCGCGCGGTGGTAGGTCATGCTGATGTCGCACGAGGTGCAGCTCAGGGTGTGGCCGCACGACTGGCAGCTGACCACCGGACTCCAGCCGCGGCGGTTGAGCAGCACGATCGCCTGATCGCCCGCCGCCTTGACCTGCGCCAGGCGCGTGAGCAGTTCGCGGCAGATCGTCGCGGAGCGGTGCTGGGCGTGGCATTCCTCGCGCATGTCGATGAGGATCGGCGCCGGCAGCTTGCCCCCCAGCGGCCGGTTCTTCAGCGACAGCACGCGGTAACGGCCCTGGCGCGCGTTGTGCACGCTCTCCAGCGAGGGCGTGGCGCTGCCGAGCAGCACTGGGATGCCGAGCTGGCCGGCGTAGACCACGGCGAGATCGCGGGCGTGGTAACGCGGCACGCTCTCCTGCTTGTAGGACTGCTCGTGTTCCTCGTCGACGATGATCAGCCCAGGGGCGGGAAACGGCGCGAACAAGGCCGAACGGGTGCCGATCACCAGATCAATGTCGCCAGCGGCGACGCGCCGCCACTGCTCGGCGCGCTCGCCGTCGGTGAAGCCGCTGTGCAACACCGCCACGCGCTCGAAGCGGTTGCGCACCCGCGCCGCCAGCTGTGGCGTCAAAGCGATCTCCGGCAGCAGGAACAGCACCTGGCGGCCGGCGGCGATGACCTGCGCCGCGAGTTCCAGATAGACCAGGGTCTTGCCCGAACCGGTGACGCCATGCAGCAGGAACGGCGCCGCGCCGCCATCGCGCAGGGCGGCCGATACCGCGTTGACCGCGGTCTGTTGTTCGTCGGTCAGCGGATGGCGCTCCTGGCGCGCCTCCAGGCGGAACTCGCGGATCTCCTGCTCATCGCTGATGGTCAGGGCGCCGGCCTCGGCCAGCTTGTCGAGCGTCGCCCGGGTGGTCCCGGCCTGGCGGCAGGCCTCGCTCAGCAGCACCGGGGCTTCCGGCAAGGTGGTCAGCACCGCCTGCTGACGTTTGCTGAGGATGCCGGAAAAGCCCGCGATCTTCGCGACCATGACCTGGCGTTCCGGGGCGGCGCCTTCACGCACCGGCGCCGGCACCGCCCCGGCCAGGAACTCGCCGAGCGAACAGCGGTAGTAGCGCGCGCCCCACTGGATCAGCCGTAGCAGGTGTGGCGGCAGGCGAACGGCCGGCTGATGGGCGACGAGGTCGCGGGTGGTATAGCCGGTCGCGGGTTCCCGCCGTTCCATGCCGATCACGAAGCCGCGCAGGCGACGGGGACCGAACGGCACCGCCACGCAGTCGCCGGGTTTCAGGCCGGCGGCGGCCATGGCCTCGGGTACCCGGTAGCTGTAGCTGTCGCGCCCTGGGCAATCGATGGCGACATCGGCGATGAGCGGCAGAGCGGTCGGCGGGCAGTCGGTCACGGCGCGGGAGGTTCACCCACCGCTTCGGGATTCAAGCCCAGGACCACTGCAGTGCCACCCGCACGCTCCAGGCTGCAGCGACCATGTCGATGCGCCGTGTCGTTGTCGCCCTCCTGCTCAGTCTGGCCATCGCCGGTTGCGATGGCCAGCGGACGGACACGCCCGCTCCTACGCCCCAGCCACCGCCCACGCCGGCGACGGGCGTTAACGTGGTGCACCTCTGCCCGGTCTGCAAACAGGATGTGCCCGCCGAGGCGAAGTACTGCCGACGCTGCGGCTCGCGGCTGCGCTGACGCTTGCCACGCTGAGAAAATGCAGTGCGAGGTGCGAGGTGCGAGGTGCGAGGTGCGAAGGCCGAGAGCAACCACGTGCGCGCGGTCGCGCTTTCTACCCGCTTGACCGCGACCGTGGATTTGGTGAGCGCCTGCCTTTCAGCTTCGCACTTCGCATTGCTCCATCGTCGGCTCAATTCAACGCGAACGCGCGCTCGATGGTCCACCATGACGCCAGCAGTGCGATGAGCACGCTCGCCGGAACGACCACCACGCGGCGGTACCACGACCGCTGCCACATCCACCAGGTCAGTGCGGCGCAGGCGGCCACCACCGCCAGCTGACCCAATTCGATGCCGAGGTTGAGCAGCAGTAGCGGCCGCATGAAATCATCCGGCGGCAGGTGTAGCGAGGCGAACGAGCCGGCGAAACCGAGACCGTGCACCAGGCCGAAGATGAACACCAGCAACCAGCGCCAGGTCCGCACGGTGTGCATGAGGAGGTTCTCGACCGCCATGACGACGATCGAAGCGGCGATCAGCGTCTCGACCAGCCGCGACGGCAACAGGACCATGCCCGCCATCGCCAGGCCAAGGGTCACCGAATGCGCCAGGGTGAAGGCGCTGACCTGGATCAGCAGCGGTTTCATCCGCGGTGAGAGCAGGAACAGGCAGACCACGAAGAGGATGTGATCGAGGCCTTCGGGAACGATGTGGCTGAAGCCGAGGCATACGAGCTGCCACCAGCTCATGCCGGAGGAGGAGACCTGCGGTGGCGCGAACTCCGCCGGCGCCTCCATGCTGCCCGTCGCGGGAGCGACCGCGGGAGCGACCGCGGGATTCCCATGGACGGCCGGCGGTGGTGGTGTGGTTGACGGAGGGCTCAACGTCACCGTCACCGTCCCGCCCAGGTTGGTGAAGTGCGACTGCGTGCGATCACCCTGATGCAGATTGACGTGCACGACGCCGCTGCCGACCAGATCGATCAGCAGGGCGAATTCGATGCTGACCGCGCGGGTGCCTTTCGGCAGCGTCCACACCAGCAGGAAGGGCACCCGCTCCGGCAGCAGTTCGGCCGGCTGATCGCCCGGTTGGGGTGGAGCGACCAGATCCGGGACATAGCCCGGACAGCTGCCTGGGACCAGTACGCCGTCCACGCTCAGGCGGACGTGAGCGATGAGATAGTCGCGGATGCTTTGGGAGCCGGCGCGCAGTTGGCTGGCGGTCAAGGTGTTGCCGGCACTGGTCGGCTTGCCGTCGATGATGGCGATGGCATCGAGGAGGTGCAGACCCAGGGTCAGCGACAGGTCATCGCCATCACTGAGCAGATCGGCGGTCAAGGTGGTGAAGGTGTGCCCTCGCAGCGGCAGGACGGCCATCACCAGGCAGGCTGCCACCAGGGCCCAGCGACGGCAGGAATGGAACACGCGCATGGGCTCCTTTACGCAGCGGCGGCACTATGCCGGGCGAGATCCTTGAACAAGGCGACCCACGGCTGCTGGGTGGTGCTGTGACTGATCGCCCCACGCCGGAAGCGATCCCGCCGGCCCTCATCCCCTGCCCGCATCATGGTTTGGCCGGATAGGCCCCAACACCATGGCGAAGTCCTTGTAACCCTGGCCGAGGCTCATCCGAATACCCTGCATGGAACCGCAGCTCCGCTTCACCCGCTTATGGCTGCCGGCTCAACCGGTGGTGGTCAGCGTCCTGGCCGCCCGGGTCGGCGATCGGGTGGTGGTGGAGGACCTGGTGCAGGAGGTCGCCCTGGCCGCCTTCCAGCGCCTGGCGGACTACGACGAGACCCGTTCCTTTACCGCCTGGGTGCTCGGCATCGCCCAACACAAGGCCATCGACTGGCTGCGCAGCAATGGACCCCAACGCCTGATCATCCGTGACGAACAGGCGCTGGCGACGCTGATGCAGGTCGGAGCCGAACTCGATCGCGAATTGAGCGACCGCGAACTGGCGCTGCACGGCTGCCTGGAGGTCCTCCAGGGCCGGGCCCGCGAGGTCGTGCATCACCACTACGTGGATGAACGGACGGTGGCCGAGATCGCCAGCGTGATGAACCTGAGCATCGCCAACATCAAGGTCATGCTCTACCGCGTCCGCGAAGCCCTGCGCGCCTGCGTCGAGAAGCGGCTGGCGGTGGACGGGCGGCCGGGTGGCGATGGCCCGCTGACGAGTGGTGGCATCTGAGATGGAGATACCGCGCGCCCTGGTCCGTGGTTTCATCGACGGCTCGCTCGCCAGCGACGAGTGTGCCTCCTTGGAAGAGCAGCTGCGTGATCCCGGCGTCGCCCGGCACTTCCTGCGCGAGCTGCATTTCGATCAGGCCATCCGCGTCGCCGCCCGCGCGCAAGAGCGCCGCATAGAGCTCGCCGTGACGCCACCGGCGGCGGTGACCGCGCGGCTGCGCGTGCGCCGCGCGCCGCGCTGGCGCCCGCGGCTCAGCCGCTGGAGTTGGGCCCAGACCGCAGCCGCCATGGTGATCCTGGCGCTTCCGCTCTGGCTGGTGATGAATCGCGCGCCCACCCCGCCACCGTCCGCGCAATTGATGGTGCACCTGGGGACGGTGACCCTGGGCCACGAGGCGCGCGACGGCGCCAGCGAGCTGCGCAGTGGCCAGGAGCTGATCGTGTCACCGCGCGGCTGGGCTTCGCTGCGCCTGAGCGACGGCAGCTTGATCGAGCTCGCAGGTGGTACCCAGGTGACCCTGACTGATACCCAGGACGGCGTGCGGGTACTGATCGCCGCGGGCGGCCTCAAGGCCGATGTGCGCCGGCGACCGGTGGGCCGGCCCCTGGTCATCGAGTCACCGCGGTCGCGCGCCACTGTGCTCGGCACCCGCCTGGAATTCACCACCGCCGGCACCAGGGACCGGCTGGCGGTCAGCGAGGGCCTGGTCCGTTGCGCCCGGCGCAGCGACGGCAGCAGTCTCGAGGTCCCCGCGGGTCAGGCGCTGGCGATCACCGCCGATGAAGCGCTCACCCTGCGCCCGATCGGTCCACCCGGCCACGCCATCCCCGCACCGCCGAGCGCCGGGCTGACCCTGTGGCTCGACCCCGCCGTCGGCGTGCAGCGGGATGCCGCCGGCCGGGTCGAAGGTTGGAGCGATCGCAGCGGCCGTGGCCGGGTGGTCACCAACGCCAATCCCCGTCAACGCCCGGCCCTTGACCTCAGCGATCGCCCGGTAATCCGCTTCGCGCCACGTGGAGAGATGCTCAGCGGAACCGCCCCGTGGCCGACCACCGGGGCCTTCACCGTCGCCATCGCCCTGCGCCCGGCGCACCTCGGGCGATGGAGCCAGTGCATCGGCTGGGGCTGGGGCTGCTTCGCGTTCCATGCCCAGGAGGACGGCGGCATGTTCGCGGGCGTTGGCTCGCCCGGCGGCGGCATCCGTTTCCGGCCTGGGACCGGCATCGAGGACATTCCCCCAGGCACCGCGGTGATCGGGCGCTGGCAGCGTTTCATCGTCACGTACGGCAATGGCGTCGGCGCTTTCTACGCCGACGGCAATCTCATCGCGCGCAAGGCCATGCCGGCGCCCCAACCACGCCAGGGCCTGTCCCTCGGGCGGGCCGAGGCGCCGGCCGACGAACCGTCGAGTTTCGCTGGCGACCTCGGCGAGCTGCTACTTTATGACCGTCTGCTCGAAGCGCACGAGGTGACGTTGCTCGATCACCACCTGCGCGGAACCATCTCACCATGACGCGCCTGCTGGTCCTGCTGGGAGCGCTCGCGCTCCTGTTGCACCGGTCCGAGGTGCAGGCGATGGACG
>JANPIY010000237.1:0-2998 GCA_031425255.1 Planctomycetota bacterium | reverse complement strand
CAGCACGTAGGCGCCGAGGTGATGCACCTTGCGCACCGAGTAGTCGCCCGTCTCGTCCTTCTCGAACTTGACGCCCCAGCGGTCGAGCTCCTGGATCATGTCGAAGCTGCCGGCGGCGTAGGCCATCACAGCCTCCTGGTCGACGATGCCGTCGTTGGCGACGGTGATCTCCTTGACGTACTGCTCGGGCGTGGCGTGTCCTGGGATGATGGCATTGTTCAGGCCATCCATGCCGATGGCGATGGCGCCGCTGCGTTTGATGTTGGCCTTCCCCAGCAGGATGACGCGCCCCTTGGGCAGCGCCTGCTGGGCGTGGATCGCTGCGGTCGAGCCGGCGCTACCGCCACCGACCACCACGATGTCGGCTTCGAGATGGATGGTGTCGGACATGGGCGCCTGCGGGCATGCGGGTGGCTACGGGCAAAACGTCGTGATCGAGACGGCGACGGAAGACTGCGCTCAGCCTTTGGCAGCGACGGCTTCCGGGGCGCGAACGGAACCTCGATGCTCGTGAGCTGACGAAGAAGAAGCGGCCGCAGAGGCGCAGAGACGCGGAGGAAAAACAAAGCAGGGTCTTTTCGCCTCTGCGCCTCTGCGTCTCTGCGGCCACCTATCTTGGCTTTACAGCACGGGCGGAACCTCCGCCTTGTGCGAGCGGACACCTGGGATCCGGACGCGCACAGACCATCATGACCACGGCGTCGTGTGGCAACGCCGCGACCATCATCCTGTGCCGTCCGTCCGGACCCTCGGTGGAGAGCCGACCCAGGCGCGCCTGGGCCGAGGAATCAGAAGACCACCTGGATACGCGACTGGATGACCTTTTCGTCCTCGCGATCGCCACCCGCCGCGGCGCCGTCCTCGAAGGTGACGAGGTCGTAGTTCAGCTGGAGCTTCAGATTGCGATTGAGGAACCAGTTGATGCCGACGCCGATGTCGGTCGCCGAGCTGGCGGAGGTGGCGCGCGAGGCGAAGCCGTTGTCGTAGGCCGCATCGTCGATCTCGATCACCCCGTACCGCGCGACCAGCTGGAAGGCGCCCCAGCCGCCGGGTCCGATCGGAGTGGCCGGCGACACGCCCTTGTAAGAGGCATTCTCTCCAGTGATCACGTACCCGGCTTCGACCTGCCAGGAGGTGTTGGTGACATCGGCGGCCGTGGCAGCGAGCTGGATCCGTTGCTGGGAGGAGACGTATTCGGCGAGCACGTCGAAGGGCGCGATCGACCAGTAGAGCTGCGGCGAGAAGCGGATGCGGTCGCCCTTGGCCACCGCGGTGTTGGCGGGGGTGCTGCCAGCGCCGATGGTCGAGCCGGTGTAGTTGAAGAAAACGTTGTTCCCTGGGGTACGGTAGCCTGCGAGGTTGCTGCCCGTGACCGCCGTGCCGGCGGCATTGTAGGTCCCTTCGTCGTGACCGAAGGTCCCGGCAATGCCGAAGCCCAGCCCCTGCAAGGCGACGGCGTCGCTGTCCTTGAAGGGCGTGGCGAACAACCGCCCGATGCCGTCCTTGGCGTCATTGGTGTCGGGGTCCTTGTTGCCGCCATCGATCGGCCCATTGAAGATGCCGACCCCATAGTTCAGCAGACCGCCGAAGATCTCCCCACCGACCTGGAAGCCGGCATCACGCGTCGGCGTCAGCGCCGTGGGCAGGCCCCGGGTGACGAAGGCAGTGGCGGTGTCGCTCTGGAGGTTTTCCAGGCCGAAGGGCACCTTGAAGCGGTCGGCGCTGATCTTGAAGGTCGGATCGATGTTGGCGGTGACGTAGGCGTCGACCAGCGCCGGCGTGCCCGCCAGATCGAACATCACCCGGTAGTCGAAATACTTGGCGACCGTTCCTTCGATGATCGGGCGGACCTTGGCGATGGTGAAGGTGTTGGTGAAGGGCAGCACCTCGTCCTCGAGGAAATAACGTCCCTCGACCTGGACGAAGCCGCCGATGCGCAGGCGGTAGGCCCCGTCCGCGGAGGCCAGCGAGAAACCGTCCTTGGCGCTGGCGGTGAACTTGGGGGCGTCCTTGCTGGCGGCCGCCTTGGTGACGGCGTCCTCGGCGGCGATCTCCGCTTTGCGCTTGAGGATCTTCAGCTCCTGGTCGAGCGTCTGGAGACGTTGTTCGACGCTGGGCACCTCATCGGCGCCACGCACCATGGCGGTGCTGACGGCGAGGGCGGCGATGACGGACAGAGTCGGGGAATGGAAGCGTCGCACGGGTATGACCTCATGGCTTGGCTTCCGGTGATCCGGTCGGCGGCGGCTGATGCTGGTTTTTTGAGAACGCCGGTGATCCGGTCGGGTGCGTCTGATGACGCGGAAGAGGAATTCAGGTACCGCGCTCGCGGGAGACCGTCCGGGAGTCGGAACGGAAACGTTCGGTGCGCTCGATCTGCACCACCCGGCCGTTATGCACCTGCACCACCACCTGTCCGTAGCGGACATCGCGCAGCACGCGCAGCAGATCGCTCTCATGCGGAGTCGGCGCGATCGGAGTGGTCGGCAAGGGTGAGTGGTGGTCGGGCATGATGGGCTGGTGTGAGGACCGCATGAATATGACTAAACTCCCATCTTTAAAATAGGAGTTTGAGAGCGCGCTGGAATCGTGACGATCCTGCACCAGCCAATAGGGGAGAGAAGCTCAGCGGGATGCCCTTAGAATCTTACCGCAGGAACCAGCGAGATGCCCCCAGAGCGGCAGGCACCGTGCTGAGAATTCCCAGCTCTGCGCCCTCTGCAGGCTCTGCGGTTTGAAGGTCTTTTGCTGGGACGGCGGGAACCAAACGAAAAGCCGGAGAAGTCGGAGTGACCAGTATTCGCCCTCATCTCGAGAGCAGATCCGGTTCAGGCTTTACGCGTGCCGCTCGGCTTGGTCCGACCGGCGTCGGCCAGGGTGGTCGACGACATGGTCTCGATCGCTGCGTCATGCACGCTCTTGAACAACCGACGGGTGCCGCAGGTCTTTTCGTCGTCGCAATCATCACAGCGATGATAGGCGGTGTGGCTCAGGCACG
>JANPIY010000236.1:0-9008 GCA_031425255.1 Planctomycetota bacterium | reverse complement strand
GCAGCAGCGGGCCCTGGCCAACACCTACCTGTCCCAGCGTGGCCTGCGCGTCGGCGGCTCGCAGAATGTCGGCGGCACCCGCCTGGGTCCGGACTCAACCTGGGGCGGTGTCGCGACCTTCGAGGATGCCTTTGCCCGGCTGTCCTTCACCGCCACCGACAACGAGGCGCTGAACCGCTCGCTGCAGGGGCGCAGCTTCCATGGCGTCGGCGAGTTGCAGCAATGGGTCGACGGCCTTCTCACCGCCCAGGCGGAACTCGACAAGCTCGGCACCGCACCACTGCCGGCCTTCACCCAGCAGATCGACGCCATCAACGCGGCGTTCGACAAGGCGGCGGAGACGGCCCGTACGTACGGGCTCGCCGAAGACAAACTCAACACCGAGCGCGCGCGGCAGATCGGCCTCCTGGAGGCACAACGCACCGAGACGCTGCGCCAGGGCGAGGTGGCACTGGCGGTGCGCCGGCTCACCGCAGCAGGGAACACCGAAGCCGCCGAACTGGCCCGGCAAACCGAGGCGGCGCGGCAGGAGACGCGAGCCTTTACCGAGCAGCTTGAGGCGCTTGCGATCGCCGCCGGGGAGAAGTCGCGACTGCTGGTGGAGTTGGAGGAGACGCAGGCGGCCGAGCGGGCCGCCATCATCGCCCGCTACGGCGAGCAGGCGCGCGACGCGCTGCTGCGCAACGGTGGCGCGATCCGTACTTATATAGATGGACTGCGCGCCGGGGTGCAGGGCGGCGCCTCGCCCACCGACCGGCTGGTCGAAGCGCAGAACGCCTTCGGGCGGGACCTGGCCCTGGCCCGTGGCGGTGACGGCGATGCCCTGACCCGCATCACCCAGACCGCAGACACGCTGCTGGCCGCCGGGCGTGGCATGTATGCCTCGGGCACCGACTTCCAGGCGCTGCGCCAGTTCGTCATCTCCAGCCTGGAGAACCTGCCGGCGACGCAGTCCTACGACGCGCAGATCTTGGCCGAACTCCAGCGCCTGGGCGGATCGATCGACGTCAAGGTCGGCATTGAGGTGGTGCAGGTCATCACCGAGGCGCTCAACGCGCTGCCGGACGCCGACCGGGCGCGGTTGGTGCAGAGCGCCACGGTGCTGCGCACGGTCGAGGAACGGCTCGGCCGGCTGCTGACGGATGGTGAGATCGATGCCCTAATCCAGGGCGCCTTGGTCCGCCGGGACATCGAGCAGTCGATGCAGCGCGATCTGTCCGTCGCCGAACGTGCCGGGTTGATGCAGGCGGCCGATGTCCTCCGGGCCATCCAGCAGGCGATGAGTCGCGATCTGTCGCCGGCCGAGCGGGCTGGGCTGGTCCACAACGCCGACATCACCCGCGCGATTCAGCAGGCAATGGGCCGCGATCTCTCGGTCGCGGAACGGGCCGGGCTGGTGCAGGCCGCCGACATTACGCGGGCCATCCAGCAGGCGATCGGGCGCGATCTGTCGCCCGCCGAACGCGCCGGGCTGGTCTACGACGCAGATATCACCCGCGCGATCCAACAGGCGATGGGGCGCGACCTCACGGCCGAGGAACGGGCCGGCCTGATTGCCGGCGGCGGCATCCTGCGCAGCATCGAGCAGGCGATCGGCCGCAACCTCTCCGATGCCGAGCGCGACAGCCTGGTGCAGGGTGCCAGCATCACCCGCATCGTCGAGCAAGCGCTGGGCCGCGATCTCACCGAGGCCGAGCGGTCCGGCCTGATTGCCGGCGGCAGCATCCTGCGCAGCATCGAGCAGGCGATCGGGCGCAACCTGTCTGACGCCGAGCGCGACAGCCTGGTCCAGGGCGCCAGCATCGAGCGCATCGTCGAACAGGCCATCGGCCGCGACCTCACCGCCGACGAACGCGCCGGACTGATCCAAGCGGCCAGCGTGGTGCGCACCGTCGAGCAGCAGCTGGGCCGCGTCCTGACCGATGCGGAGCGGGCCTTGGTCATCGAGAGCGCCATCGTCACCCGCGGCATCAACCAGACGATCTTCGCGCCGACCGGCACCATCGTGGTCCCCGAGAACGAGGCGGTGCTGCGCGGCATCTTCCAGCAGATCCTCGAGGCCACCGGCGCCACGCTGCTCACCGAGGAGAACATCACCCGCATCATCCGCCAGGCCGTCGAGACCACCGAGACCATCCAGATCAGCCGTTCGATCGACGACAAGCTCGGCAGCGTCCTGGGGGTGATGCGCGATATCCTGTGGGAGATCCGCAACGACACCAAGCGCGTGGTGACCGCGACCGAGGCCTTCGCGGGGCGCACCGATGCCGGGGAAGGCACCGGCGGCAATTTCGCCTTCGGCGGCGTGTTCAGCGGCGGAAACATTATTCCCTTTGCGCGCGGCGGCATCCCCGACCTAGTGGATCGGCCCACGCTGGCGCCGATGGCGCTGTTCGGCGAGGCCGGACCCGAGGCGATCATGCCCCTGCGACGCGGCAGCGACGGCCGCCTTGGCGTGCAAGCCCGTGCCGCACCGCTCGACCTCGCCCCCCTGGTCGCCGCCATCGAGCGGCTGGAGCGCGCCGTGCGCCAGGTCGGCGCCCTGCAGGCAAGCGAGACCCGCGAGGGTCTGGCCGTCGTGGTGGACGAGTTGCAGCAGGTCGCGACTCCACTGCGCCGCCTCGCCCAGGCCGGCTGATCCGCCCGCCGCCATCAGGAGGCTGCCATGGCCGACGGCCTCGTCACGCTGGTCGAGATCACCGCCTACGACCCCAGCGTCATCAACAAACTCATCCGCTCAGAAGAGTTGGACAATGCCATCTGGAGCAAGACGGCGGTCACCATCGCCGCCAATGCGGCGACTGCACCGGATGGCACCGTATCGGCCGATACCATCGTCGAGACCGCGGCCAACGCCTTCCATGTGGTCGCCCAATACACCACCGGCTTCACCGCCGGGGTGCCGGTGATGGCCTCTGGCCACCTCAAGGCCAACGGCCGTAGCCGCGTGCGGGTGCAGACCGATACCAGCCCCAACAACGGCACCGCCGACTTCGACCTCGCCACCGGCACTGCGGGCGGCATCAGTGGGATTGCCTCCGCGCCGCGCCTGATTCCGCTGGGCAATGGCTGGTGGCGCTTTGCCGTAATCTGGACGCCTGCCAGCAGCGCGGCCATGGGCATCAAGCTGATCCTTGCGGCCAGCACCTACGGGGTCGCCTATCTCGGCGACGGTGTCTCCGGGATGCATGGCTGGGGGTTCATGCTCGATCCCTCCGGCACGCTGAACGACATCGTACGGACCACCAGTGTCGCTGGTCCCGGCACGAGGATCCTGCGCTTCGCCAGTGGCCGCGGCCGCATGACCGGCCCTGGTGACGTGCCACCGCATGTCCACTTCGCCCCGCGGTTGCAGCAGCCGGTCAACTTCAGCCGCACCCTGTTCAGCAACGCGCGGGTCACCGGCGGCTCGAAGGTCGGTGCCGGCGAGATGGTGCTCAACAACACCGACCAGGGCCTAGCCTATCTCCGCGACTTCGGCATCGACGGCCGCGACATCACCATCCGAGTCGGTGCCCAGGACGCGCCCTATCCTGGCGGCTTCACCACCTTCCTGACCGGGACGGCCGAGCAGGTCGAGGTCGGCGCTCGCACCGCCACAATCCGCCTCCGCGACTGGCTCCAGGTGCTCTCTCTGCCGTTGCAGGCCACCCGCTACGGCGGGACCAATGTCCTGCCCGCGGGTGCAGAGGGCACCGTAGACGACATCAAGGGCCAGCCGAAGCCGCTGCTCTACGGCCGGCGTTATCAGGCGGCACCCGTCCTGGTGAACACCGCCAAGCTGACCTTCCAGCTCCATGACGGTGCGATCCAGGCAGTCGATGCGGTCTACGACATGGGCGTGGCCCTCACTGCCGGGGCCGACTACGCCAACCTGGCAGCCCTTGAGGCCGCCGTGCCGGCCGCCGGCACCTACGTCACCTGCCTGGCGCTCGGGGTGTTCCGGCTCGGCAGTGCGCCGGCCGGCAAGGTCACCGCCGACGCGCGTGGCGACAGCACCGGCGGCTACATCAACAAGGTCGGCGAAATCGTCCAGCGCATCCTCACCACCCGCTGCGGCATCGCCGTCGGCGACATCGACACCGCGAGCTTCACTGCGTTGAACACCGCCGCCCCAGGCGAGGTCGGGTTCTACGTCACCAGCGACACCACCCGGCAGGAGGCGATCGATACTATCCTCGCCTCGGCTGGTGCCTGGCTGGCCCCGACCCGTAACGGGCTGTGGCAGATCGGCCAGTTGGTGGCACCCAGCGGCACGCCGGTGGCGACCTTCACCGATGTGGAAATCCTGTCGCTCGACAGCCGGGCGACCAATGACGATGCCCGCGGGGTGCCAGTCTGGCGGGTCACCGTCCGCTACAAGCCCTACACCGCGGGCGCGACCACGGCCGACATCGCGGCCGGAGTGACCCAGGCACGGCGGGCCGAACTGCTGCAGCTCTGGCGCGACACCACCGCCACCGACACCACGGTCCAGGCCAAGCACCTGCTGGCCACCGACCTGCGGCGCGAGACGCTGCTCAACAGTGCCAGCGACGCCGCCACCGAAGCATCCCGGCTCCTGGCGCTGCATGGAGTGCGGCGGGACTTCGTCCAGGCGGAGGTGTGGCTCACCGAGGCCAATGCCGCGGTCGACCTCGGCCGCGTGGTGCGGCTGATCACGCCGCGTTTGGGCTACGGCGCCGGGCGGGACTTCATCGTCGTGGGCATCACCGTCGATGGCCGCCGCCAGCGCCTGACCCTGGATCTGTGGGGCTGACATGGCCAAGCTTCAGCTTTCCCTCGCCAATGTAGCCGACGGCGGCGCCCCCTCGGGCGGCCTGTGGCTCGGCACCGCGCCGCTCGCCAACCTGCAGCAGAAGCTGCTCTCCAAGGTCGCGCGTTCGGTCGACCTGTTTGCCACCAGCACGCGGCTGGACATCGACCTTGGCAATTCCAGCACGATCGTCCGTTTCATTGGCCTGACCCGGCACAACCTCACCACCGCTGCGACCTACCGCATCACCGCCGGCACAACGGTCGGTGGCACGGACATCTACGACAGCACCACCCTGCCGGTCTGGCCGGCCGTCTACCTCCCCGAGGACCTCGAATGGGAGGATGACAACTGGTGGGAGGGGCAGATCTCCACCGCCGAGGCCGAGGGCTATCCCATCGCCCTGGAGCACGACGTCGGGAGCAACATCCGCGCCCGCTACTGGCGCATTGCGCTGACCGACACCGCCAACCCGGCCGGTTTTGTCGAACTCGCCCGCCTGTGGATGGGACCGCTCTGGGCGCCGCAGCGCAACCTCAGCTACGGCGCCGGCCTCACCTGGGAGGCCCGCTCCGTCTCGGAATACTCCCTCGGCGGCGTGCTGTTCAGCGAGGCACGGCCACCGGCGCGCGTGCTGCGGCTGACCCTCAACGCGCTGAACGACGCCGAGGCCTATGGCACCCTGCTCGACGCCCAGCGGCGGGTTGGCACCGACGGCGAGCTTTGGGTCATCCCAAACTGGGACGACGCCGCGCGGCGCTTCAAGCGGGACTTCCTCGCCCGCTTTCGCCGCTTCGATCCCATCGCCCAAATCCACAACCGCCTGCACGAGACCAGCTTCGAACTGGAGGAACGGCTATGAGCAACGCAGATTGGGCGCTGCTTCAGGCGCTCACCGACCAGAGTTTCGCCAATGGCGCCTTCCGCCAGAACCTGCGGCCGGCCTTCAACGCCGTCGGCGCCACCGGCCTCGACGCCGCGGCCTACGCCGAGTTGGCCCTTGCCTACGCCAACGCTGCGGCAGCCAGTTATGCGCTCGCCCTGGCGCTCACCGGTGGGGGCCAAGGCATCGGCACCACGATGCTTTCCCTGCCACGTGTGGTCGAGCACGGCAGTGCTGCTTTTGCCGAGATCGACGCCATCCGCGGCCTGTTCCCCAACCAGCAGAACGCCTCATACCAGATCGTCCTGCAGGACTTCGGCAAGCTCGTCTTCTGCACCGGTGGCACCAACACCTACACTTTCCCGGCCGCCGCCGACCTGCCGGATGGCTGGTTCTGCCGCCTGCGCAACCGGAGCGGCGTCAACCTCACCCTGAACCCGACCGGCGCCGACACGCTGAATGGCAGCGCCTCTCTGGCGATCGCCACCGGCTCGGCGATCCTGACCGCCGTGCGCACCGCCGCCGGCACCTTCGAGGTGGCATAGCATGACCATCGCCCGTCCCAGCCTGCGCTTCGACTTCGCCAATGCGCCCGGTTTCATTGATTCTCGCGCCGCCTTCGGGCGGGCCAGCACGGCCACCTATGTCGATCGCCAGGGCGTCCTGCGCACCGCGGCAGCCAGCACGCCACGCTGGGATTTCGACCCAGCCACCGGCCTCTCGCGCGGCCTGCTGTTCGAGCCGCAGCGCACCAACCTGTTCCTGCGCGCCCGCGAGCTCGATAACGCCGCCTGGACCAAGACCGGCATGACGGTCACCGCCAATACCTCGACGGCCGCCGATGGCACCATGGCTCTGGAGACACTGGCGGCCACCGCGGCCGGCGCCAATGTCGCCCAGGCCTGCACCATCACCGCCGGCAATTCCATCACCGTCTCGGCCTATGCCCGGGCCAGCACTTCCTCGTACCTGCTGCTGTCGCTCAACGACGGGGTGAACAGCGTGCTGTGCTGGTTCAACCTGCAGGCGGGCACCATCGGCACCCAAACCGCTGGCACCGGCACCGTGCTGTTCGCCTTCAAGGACATCGAGGCCTGCGGCGGCGGGCTCTATCGCTGCTCGCTCACCGTTACGACAAACACCAGCACGGCGTTTGCTGCGACGCTCGGGCCGACGGCCGCCGATGGGATCGGCACTGCGATCGGCGACGTCATCTTTGCAGGCGACGCCCAGTTCGAGGCCACCAGTTCGGCCACCAGCTTCATCGCCACCAGCTCCACCACCGTCACCCGCAGTGCCGACTTCCTGTCGGTGCCGACCGCCGGCTCCTGGTTCAATGCCACGGAGGGCACCATGGTCTTCGACTTCCTGGTGAGCCGTCGCTCCCCGACCGGGAGCGTCGTGTTTGGCGGCATCGGCGATACCTTCTCGAACACGATCTACCTCAGCCGCAGCAACTCCTCGGTCTTCATGACAGTGCTCTCGGGCGGCACTCAGCAGGCGCTGATCGGCAAGACGCTCGACTGGACCATCGGTGCGCGCAACCGTGTCGCGATGGCCTGGCGGGCCAACGACTTCTGCATCGTCGCCAATGGAGGCACCGCGGCGCTGGACACCAACGGAGCGTTGCCGGTCACGCCGGTGCGGCTGATGGTGGGTGCGGCACCCTATGCGGCGACGGGTGGGTCGGACTGCTGCGAGGCGATCAGCCAGGTAGCCTACTTCCCGCGCCGCCTCGCCGACAGCGTGATGCAGACCCTCACGGCGCCGTAGGATCACAGCCATGTGGACCGAGACCTACCATCGCTTTGCCGACGAGACGGCGTTCCTGGCAGCGTGCGACGCCGCGGGTTGGCTGCGCGGGCCAGGCAATCGATCGCTAGCACCCGCGGGCGTAGCGCTCGACGTCATCGGCCCCGCGGTCGAACCCCCGTCGCTAGTCGGCACCCTGATCACTCCCGGAGCCATCGATCCACGCTGGCATGTCAGTGCGTCATGGTTTTCAGGCACCGCCATGCCGGCGAGCTTCGTGGCGGCCGAGGTGATCCCGGAACTGCCGGCACGGATGTTCGCCGCGAAGGATCCAGGGATGAAGGCGGTTGCGCTCAAGATGGTGTTCGAGGCATGGAGGCAGGCAAAGCCGGATGACCCGAAACTTGTAGCTATCAAGCGGAGTTTCGCGGTGGATGTCGACATCGTCCAGAAATGACCCACCGATGCACAATCATTCATGGTTTGCGGCTGCCGGGGCGAATCGCCGCAAAGGATCCGACCTAAGGGCGTTGGACGTGGCTGCGGAGATGACCGGGCGCCTGTCATCGGGATCTCACAGATGGAGAAGTCCAAGGCACCTGAGGAGAGAGGCAAGGTCTGGCTCAACCGCTGCCGCGCGCATCACGGCGGCAAGGTTGAGCCGCCGGGCCAGGTTGGCCCTCGTCATGGGTTTCTCATATTCCGGCCATTCCCGAACGATCGCCCGTCCGGCTCCCGGTGTATCGGGAGGTCGATGCCATGCACGACCCTCGAGGTGGCGTAGTAGCACCGCCTCAAAGCAAGGGCGCTGCCACAGGATGACAATATCGTGGTCGGCTGCCATGCGCCGAGCTTGTTCGGCCCGTTGTGGATTGCGTTCGGCCTGGTCGAAATCGAACAGCACAAAACGCTCTGCCGGGGCGGTGCGCGTCCGTCGCAGGCGTGCGAGGCGGCGCACCGCCATCTCGATACGTGCCAACGGATCGCCAGCACCCAGCCCCAGGTCCTCCACGATTAGGTGGACCGGCTTTTCGGCTACTCTGAGCAAATCCTGCAGGAAGCCGGCATAGCCGACCTCTGACGCACCTTCACAGCCGATATAGACCGGCCGTCGTTGCGGCAAATGTGGTGGGCGACGACGGCTCATCCGAGGTGTGGAACCCCGCCATAAGCGCCGCTCAGGTATTTGCGGTAGTGGTTTTCGTCGCGGCGGACCTTCACGTCCATCAGGCTGTAGACGCGGGTGCGACCCTGCCGGTCCTTCTCACAGATAATGATTTCCTCCTTGTGGAGATCGTCGAGGAGCGACGCCGAATGGCACGTCAGCCACAGTTGCGCGTTGTGCTTGTTCCGGTTGCCCTTGTCGTAGAACCATCGCACCAGCTCGGGCAGCACAACCGGGTGAATGGCAGCGTCCATCTCGTCGATCGCGACAACGCCGCCGTTATCGAGCGCCTGAACGAGGAAGGGGAACATCTTGATGAAGTCTCGGAGCCGAAGCTTGCCATCGCTGTCGTAGCTGCAGTCCGGTTTTGACTGCTCGCCGTCCTTGAGGGGCTGCGGCTGAATCGCCAACACGACGACCGCGCCCGGGTCGCCCTTGGCCTCGACGACCGC
>JANPIY010000235.1:0-23548 GCA_031425255.1 Planctomycetota bacterium | reverse complement strand
CTGGGGCAAGCGCATCCACGAGGCGTCATTTGCCAAGCAGCAGGCGGCCGCCGGTGCGGCCGGCGGCGCCGGCCCGCAGCCGCAGAGCGAACCGCAGCAACCCAAGAGTGGCGGCGACGACAACATTAAGGACGCCGACTTCACCGTGCAGAAGTGAAACCGCAGACGCCTGGGTTATGAACCACCCGGGCGTCCGCCTTCATGATCTGTGCGAACTTCTTTTCCCGACCCGAGACGGGCCGCCACTCCGGCAGCCCCCAACCTGAAAGACCCCGAGGTACCCGCATGAGCAAACCAGCCATCAAGCCCGTTGGATCCCACGTCATCATCCAGCGTTCCGAGCCCAGCGCCAAAAGCGCCGGCGGCATCGTCCTGCCCGAGAAGGCCAAGGACAAACCCAAGGAAGGCAAAGTCATCGCTGTCGGCAACGGCAAGGTGATGGAAGACGGCAAGCGCCAGTCGATGCAGCTGAAGAGCGGCGACCGCGTGCTGTTCACGACCTACTCCGGCACCGAGATCAAGGTCGCTGGCGAGGACTACATCGTGATGGAAGAGAGTGAAATCCTGGCGGTCATCGCCTAAGGCGAGTCGTTGGATCCAGCGTCAGAGGACACCCGGTCGGATTTTCGACCGGGTGTTTTCGTTTTTTTTTAGTTGGCCACGCCTGATCGCGCAGGTGGCCCCACGCATCCAGCGGCTCGCTCACGAAGCGGCTGGAGCTTCGCCGATCCGTTCATAGAGACGCACCAGTCGTTCCCGCGTCGGGATCTCACCCAGACCATGGATGATCAGTAGCACGGTCGGGATCAAGGCGACCAGCAGGATATCGCCGTCGGCGGCAAAGAGACGGAGCCGGAACTCGGTTCCGATGAGCACCAGCACATGGCCCGTGGCCGCCAGCAACAAGAGGATGTTGCCTCGCCGCTGCACGAACTGCGCGACCTGCCAGGCACGATCCTTGAGGGTCGGAGAGTGCTGACGGAAATCGGTGAGGAACCGTCGGCGCGCCAGCAGCAAAGTAATGAGGCAAGCGAACACGTGCAGGGCGCAGACCACGGTCGCCGTCTGCGTCACGACCTCTTCGGCCCCGCGGCTGCCGATGCGGAAATAGTTGAATACCACCACGACCGCTGCACCACCCAGGCCCAGCAGCAGGCGGGCGAAATGCAATTTGCGCAAGGCGACGTCCGTGCGATAGCGCGCCACAAAGGCGGCGAAGTCCTCGATCCCGGTGGCTGGCGCGGTGTTGGACATGGACAGGAAGGTGGAGCAGCGCCGCGACCGGGCAAGAAAGCTCCCGCCACCCTTGGGCAGCCTTGTCACGCAGAGGCGATCACCTCCCGACGCCGTCTCCGCCAGGTCAAAACGGCGAGGGGAGGCGGAATGCCGAGCCGGAGCGTGGAAGGTTTTCGCCGCGACGGCGCGGAGCCGGCAAAGAAACTCCGCGACAACTTGACTCGCCAGTTCGCATTCCGATCTCTCAAGGACTCCCAGGAGCTCTCATGGATCTGCCCCCCCTCGGTTACAGTTCCAACCTTCATGCGGCCGAGACCGTTGCCGACCTTGAACGGGTGCTGGTCGACTTCACCGGCGAAGCCCGTCGACGGCTGGGGTGGGAGAGACTGGGGCTCGATCTGCGCCTGGGTTCGGTGGCGATCCGTGAACTGGCCGACCCAGCAACGCTCGCACGTCTGCGGCGCGCCCTGGATCAGGCCGGAGCCGCGGCGCATTCGCTCAACGCTTTTCCGCTCCGGCCATTCCAGGCCAAGGTGGTCAAGGCCGACGCCTACCGTCCAGACTGGACCGAGAGCGAACGCGAACGCGACACCATCGCCATCATCCCGATCGCCCTCGCCCTCAGCGATGCGGCGGTGGTGACGGTATCGACCGTCCCCGGCAGCTACCGTCCCTTCGGTGCGACGAAGAACGATCACCACACCATCGCCGCCGCCCTCGGACGCTTCGCGGGGCAGGCCGCCCGTGCGAAGCGCGATCACGGCCGTCGGGTGGTATTGGCACTGGAACCGGAGCCCTGGTGCACCCTGGAGACCTCGCATGACGCAGCGACCTTCTGGCGCGGGCCATTAGCCAGCGCGGGTGTCGCCGCCGCCGCGGTCGTCCTCGATGGCGATCAGCGGGCCGCAGCTGCGGCCATCGTTGAACACCTGGGCGTGTGTTTCGACACCTGCCACTTCTCCCTGGCCTTCGAAGATCAGCAGGCCGCGGTGGCGCGTCTGGTGGCGGCGCAGGTGCCGATCGCCAAGTGCCAGTTCTCGGCAGCGCCAGAGGTCCGCGATCCGCATCACGACGTGGCGGGAGTCGCCGCCCTGCGCGCTTTGGCCGAACCGCGTTTCATGCATCAGACCGCTGCCACCTCAGCCAGCGGTTCGCTCAGCAAGGTCGAGGACCTCGACCAACTCGATACCTGCCTGGCCCGGCTGCCGAACGCGACGGCAGTGCGCAGCCACTTCCACATTCCGGTCTATCGTGAACCGCAGGAAGGCGGCCTGTCGTCGACGGTGGCAGATAGCCGCCTCGGTCTGGCCGCGTGTCTGGCAGCCGGCTGCACCCATGTGTCGGTGGAAACCTACACCTGGTCAATCCTGGCGGCGCATGAACGCGACTCCCTCGACGGCACGGTGCGTGAACTTGAGGCTTTGCGACGTCTCATCGCCATTTGAACCAGCACGGCGCGGGCGGACATTCGCTTCAAGCTCGCTAGCTCAAGCCTAGGCAAGAGCTTATGTATTTTCTCAGGCGCGCGTGAAATCCTATTGCACTCAATAATGGTTCTCATTAGCTTCCGCGCCCCCAGCCATCACCGACACCTTTTCACAGGCACGCCACCGCCATGCGCTACCCCTTCCTGCTCCCCTCCCTGCTGCTCGCCACCGGCACGATCTCGTTGCACGCGGCTGAGGCCGTCATCGAAAAGCCGGACCAGCCGGATACCGCCGGCAAGATCGGCCAGGCGGTCGGCAGCGGCGTCGGCCAGGCGTTGAGGAGCCTGCGTTTCGGCGCCTACGGCGAGCTGCACTACAACAACTTCCAAGGCACCGACAGCCACAATGGTCAAGGCGCCGCCAGCACCGGCCGCGACATGATCGAAATGCACCGCCTTGTGCTGCTCGCTGAAGCCCAGCTCGCTGAAAAGATCCGCTTCGTCACCGAGGTGGAATTCGAACATGCGTTCGCCCAAAGCGGCCAGGGCGAGCTCGAGCTCGAGCAGTGTTACCTCGACTTCAGCTACCTGTCCGAGCACAGCGTCCGCGCCGGTGTCATGCTGGTCCCGATCTCGATCGGCAATCTCTATCATGAGCCGACGGTATTCCATGGTGTCGAACGCCCGGAGTTCGACCGCCTGGTGGTACCGACGACGTGGTACGAGGGCGGCGTCGGTGCCAACGGCACGATCACCTCCCAGCTCAACTACTCGGTGGCGCTGCAAGCGGCGCCCGACGCGAGCAAATACCGCTCTTCCGATGGCATCCGCGCCGGACGCGAGCGCGGCTACAAGAGTTCCGCCGATGATCTGATGGCCACGGCGCGTCTCGACTATCGCCCGCTGCCAGGTCTATGGCTGGCCGCCGCCGGTTCCTACATGCAGGGCGATCGCGATGGGGACGTCCCCAACGTCGACAACGATACGCTGCTCTACACCGTCGAGGCGCGTTGGAAGCGGGCGGGTTGGGATGCCGGTGCGAGCTGGGGACAAGGCTTCATCGACAATGCCGAGACCCACGTGTCCGCCACCGTGGTGCCCGACACCTTCCAGGGATTCTCCGCCTTCCTCGCCTACGATGTCCTGCGCCTGATCTGCGACAGCGAGCAACAGGTCTCGCTCTTCGGACGTTATGAGAACATCGATATGCAGGCCGAGGTCCCCGACAATGCCACCGCAGAGAAAGCCAATCAGAGCCAGATCTATCAGGTCGGCATCACCTGGCTCATCACGCCGCACGTGGTGGTGAAGGCCGATTACCGCGACTATGACAACGAATCCGACACCGCCGTCGACAGCTGGAATCTCGGTCTCGGCTTCGCCTTCTGAGCCCTTCATGCTGCGGATCCACCTGCTGCTGATGATGATGGTAGCGGTGCCCGCCGCGGCACTGGGTGCGGAGTTCCTCGCCTTTGACGAGGCGATCCGGCTGGCCTTCCCGGATTCCGGGAAGGTCGAACGCTTCCGCCCCGAGGTCACGGCGGAGCAGCAGCAGCTCATCCTCGACCGTTCGCATTCCCGTGCCGAAGCCAAGCTCGGTGGTATCTATGTCGGGCACTCGGCGGGTGCCATCGATGGCATCGCCTTCATCGATCACGTCATCGGCCGCACCGAGTTCATCACCTGGCTGTGCGTCCTGACGCCGACGGGAGTGGTACGGCGCATCGAGGTGATGGCTTATCGTGAACCCTACGGGGGCGAAATCCGTGATCGGACATTCCTCGCCCAATTCGAAGGCAAGGACGCCACCAGTCCGCTGCGCGCCGGACGTGAGATCGCCAACATCGCGGGGGCGACCTTATCGGTGCATGCGCTCACCGATCGCCTGCGCTTCCTGCTCGCCTTCCATGCGGTGGCGATCAAGGACGCCGCAGCAACGTGGGTGCAGGGCCGTGAATCGCCCACTGGACGGGCGTCGACGCTGATCGAACGCTCGGCGGCGATCGGTACTGCCGCGCTCACCATCCGCGTCCTTCCCGCCGGCGAGGCCGAGCGCGCCGGCACCGCCGCCGATGCGGCCCTGGTGACGGCAGCTCGGCTCGATGCCCTGCTGAACGCCTGGAAGGAACCCTCCGAGTTGGCAGGACTCAATCGCTCGGCTCAGGCGGTTGTCTCGCCCGAGCTCATGGACGCGCTGGAACTGGCCCGGCAGTGCCACCAACTGACCGGCGGACGGTTCGATCCCTCGATCCTTCCTTTATTGCGGCTCTGGCAGCAGGCCGCTGAACGCGGCACCCCGCCGGAAGCGGCCAGCATCGCCAGCGCCCAAGCCGATATCGGTTTCGCGCGCACGACCTGGGACCCGCTCACCCGCCGGGTCCGGCTGCCGGCTGGTGTGGCGTTGGACCTCTCGGGCCTGAACAAGGGACTCATCCTCGATCACCTCGGCCGTGCGCTGTCCACTGCACTCACTCGGGCGCAACCGGCACTGTTGGCTTTTGGTGAAAGTTCCTGGCTGGCGGTGGGCGACCCCGCACAGACGGCACCCTTCCTGAGCGTCACCTTGCGTCACCCCGCCGACCCCATGCGCATGCATCAACGCATCGCCTTGCGCCCAGGCCAAGGCCTGGGCTGTGCCTCCACGTCCGGCCGCACCTTCGTGGTCGCGGGGGTCGCCCATAGCCACCTGATCGATCCCATCAGCGGGCAACCCGCGCCGCTCGACCGCGCCGCCACCGTGCTGGCACCATCGGCCGGATTGGCGGATGGCCTCGATACCGCGCTCTGCCTGATGGCGGTGGAGGAGGGACTGGCCCTGGTCGCCAAGCTGCCGGGAGTCAGCGCGCTGATCTGGGACGGAGCACGTTTCCATGCCTCGCCGGGCTGGCCCGGTATCGCCAACGAATGACCGGCTGCGCGGTGCGCTTGCCCCTGCGCGATCACTCCGGATGGTGGCCCGCCCTGTCAGGAGCCACCCATCCGCTTCTTCGCCTCCAGCCACCAGTTGTCCCAGCTCGCGCCGCGTACGCGGATCCTCTGCGCCTTGTTCCTGCTCGGCATCCTGGCGCAGGCGATCAGCGGCGTGGTGATGCATCACCTGGGCCCCGGCTGGACGCCCGCCAGTGTCGCTTCGTATTATCGTGGTGATGACCAGCAACCCTTGGCCAGCGGTGGAGACCGCTTCGGGCTGGGCGCCTCGGACGATGCCGACGCGAATCCTCCGCGCACGCTGCACGTGGCTCGCAGCTTCGGCACCCTCGTCGAGGTCGCCCATCTGCATCTGGTGGCGATGCCCTTGGTGTTGTTCGTCGTCGCGCACCTCTTCAGCATGACCCCGGCCGGACGTGGACGGGTCGGCGGCGCCCTCTGCTACGCGGGTTTCTTCGGCGCCTTCTGCGATATTTCCGCTCCCTTCGCTGTGCGCTACGTTTCGGCCGCCTTCGCGCCCTGCAAACTTGCCGGCTTCCTGGTGCTGGAATCATGCCTCCTGGTGATGGTGCTGCTGACGTTGGCCGCAGCGGCAGCGAGCTTCACCGGCCGGCCACCTGGTAGCGGTGCCTTCACACGTGCTGACTGAGGTCTTCCCATGGTGCAACCCACTCCCTTCCAACGCCTGCTGCAGGAAAGCGTGCAGCTCGCCAACCGCGACCCCAACGCCGCCTTCGCGCGGCTCGAAGACCTCTACGGCAAAAGCCTGACGGACGAGGACGTGCTGGCACTCGGTTCGTTCGCGGTCCACCTCGGCGCCACCGGTCTGGGGCGGTGGAACGAGACCGCGCTTTTCCAGCAGCGACTGCTCAGCCATCCGGCCTTGAACGCCGACTCCGCCACCGCCCGCAGCCTGTGGCGCGGGCTGGCGGTGGTGCAGCGCTGCGCCGGCAAACATGCGGAAGCGGATGCCGCTGAAACCAAGGGTGTCACCACCGACTCCGACCGCTGCCGTCTGGCGGTGATGATCGCCCAGACCCTGGCGGTACGCGGCCGGGCCAACGAGGCCGTCACCCATCTGCGCAAGGCGGCGCTGCTGACGCGCGATCTCGATCCCAAGGATGAGGTCGTGGTCCAGGTCGCCACCGTCGCCGGCAACCTGCAGCGGCTCGCCGAGCCGCAGGTCAAGCTGGCGCAGGAGCTGCTCCTCGCCGCTGCCGCTGCCAGCAGCGCGGCCCTGACCCATGCCGGTGACTGGCGGGTGGCGCACCGCGCCTGGTTCCAACACGGCCAGGCCTATCTGCTGGCGGCCAAACCGACCCAGGCCCTGCGTTGCGTGCAGGCGATGATGGAATTGGAGGACCGCCACGAGGCCGGTCCGATGGAGCGTTTCGCGACGGCCAATCTCGCCTGCCGGGCGCAGGCCATCCGCGGACAGTTCAAGATCGCTGCCGGCGCCCTCGAAGCCTGCCAGGACTTCGCCAAGCGCATCGAGCACGCGGAGCAGTCCAAACAGGTGGCGGCCTCGCTCAAGGAACTGGAGACCTTCGTCGCCTCCGCCCAAGGCGCGTAAGCCGCCGGGTGCAACCCGGGAGCATGGACGCAGATGTTTCAGCTCTCGCGACCTGCCCAAACAATGCTGCACCAGTGAACGCTGGAGCCGTCCAGGATGGCTCCATATAATGCGCATCGTCAGGTCATGAGGTCCCCACCTGGCTTTCCCAACCGGAGACACCGGTAAGAGGGAATGCCGCGCGGCACCGAACGAAGGAGCATCAACAACCAGCCATCCAACGACGTCCTACGACGAATGGTGGTCAGGCGAGGAACCCACGGACTGTCGGCATGCCACCCGCTGCTCAGCAGCACAGGCACGACCCACATCCACCCGACGACCGGCACCCGGATGAATCCGGGTGTCGGATTTTTTTTGGCACCGCACTGCTCCGCGCCGGCCTCATCTCAATACTGTGGAGCCAAGATATTTGGCCGCAGAGACGCGGAGGCGCAGAGACGAAAAAGAATCTGCTTTGCCTTTCCTCTGCGCCTCTGCGTCTCTGCGGCCCATTCTTCATCAGCCTGACAGTTGTTGGCCTCATTCCGCTCCATCGGGAAGGCGGTTCCAACCGTTATCGCTTAAAACCGTCAGAAGGTCTCAGAACATGAAGCCGACGCTGAAGCGCAGGCCGACATCCCAGCCCGAGGGCTTGGTGTCGTGATCCTCGACGGTCTGCCCATTTGAGACCTGGATGTCCACCGAGGTCGCGCGCCAATAGGAGGCGACCACTCCCAGGCCGACCGCCACGCTGCGCCGGTAGGCGAACCAGGCATTGATGCCGGCCGAGGCGCCGTAGCGGAAGGCGTCGTCGTCGCTGTGCAGCCCGCTGCTGTTGGCGTCGACCGAGAACGAGCCGATGTGCATGCCCAGTTCCGGTGCGATACCGGTCGCCAATCCGCCATCGGCCGATCGCCAGAGCGGGATGGCCGAGCCGATGGTGCCACGCAGGGCGATGGTCTCCGTATCGAGGGTGAGGGTGTCGTTGCTCGCCTCATGCTCTTCGTAGAAGACGCCGAGTTCGGCGAAGGGATGGTGGGTCTGCTGATCGAAGTAGTAGTCGCGCAGGTGCAGCTCGATGCGCAACCCGCTGTCCCAATCGGTGGTCTTGCCGTCGGCCTTGACCTCACCGTTCACCAGCGCGGTGTAGCTCAGATGCGCGCCGCTGAGGAACACCTCATCTTCCGCCATGAGCGGCACCGCCGAGAGGGCGCTGAAAAAGGTGGCGGACACGGCGAGTTGGAGGGTTTTGTGCACGGCGGCATGATTGGTTCCCGAGCCCTGACGCAAGACCGGACCAGCACCTGAGGTCGGAGATTTTCCGCGCACCGGTCCCCTGCTGGGGCGCTCGTCGGCATCCGGGACCACGCGCAGATCAGGCGCTCGGCCACCTGATTCCGTGGCACAAGCAGAGGTTATGTCTACCACCATGCGCGGGCCTACCTACACCACCTCTTCAACGCTCTGGAGCCATCCGCCCATGCCGAGCCCGACACCGGTACGTCCTGCTATCAGCACCTCCACTGGTCTGCCGACCACCCTGGGCGCCTTGCGTGCGGATGGGCGTTTCCCCCCGCGCAGCATCAAACACGAATTGCGCGACAATCTGGTGACGGCGCTGGGACAAGGGCGCGCAGGCGAACAGTTGTTCCCAGGGCTGGTCGGCTACGGCGACACCGTGATCCCACAGGTCGTGAACGCGGTGCTGGCCGGTCATGACCTCCTGCTGCTGGGTCTGCGCGGCCAGGCCAAGACCCGTCTGGCACGTTCGCTGACACGCTTCCTCGATGCGTTCGTGCCGGCTCTCACCGCTGACCCCCTGCGCTCCCATCCGCTGATGCCGGTGGGCGCCATCGCCGAGGAGCTGGTCGCCCGCGACGGCGATGCGGCGCGGGTGCACTGGCTGACGCGTGATGAGCGCTACGGCGAAAAACTCGCCACCCCCGATGTCTCGGTGGCCGACCTCATCGGCGACGTCGATCCGATCCGTGCCAGCCGCGAAGGGTACGACCTCGGCGACCTGCGCGCCGTGACCTTCGGCATCGTGCCACGCACCAACCGCGGTCTCTTCTGCATCAATGAACTGCCCGACCTCAGCCCACGTATCCAGGTGGCGTTGTTCAACATCCTCGAAGAGCAGGACGTGCAGGTGCGCGGCATCCCACTGCGGCTGCCGCTCGACCTGATGCTCATCTTCACCGCCAATCCCGAGGACTACACCAGCCGCGGCCAGATCATCACTCCGCTCAAGGACCGCATCGGCGCCCAGGTGCTGACGCACTATCCCAAGACTCGCGATGAAGGCGTGCGCATCATGGCGCAGGAAGCCCATGTCGCACCCACCGCCAACTGCACCCCGGTGATCCCACCGCTGTTCCCCCAGATCATCGAGGAGGCCGCGCGGGCGGCCCGCACCAGCGAGTTCGTCGACGCCAAGAGCGGGGTGAGCGCACGCTTGACCATCGCCGCGCTCGAAGCCCTGTACGCCAACGTCCTGACCCGCGGCCTGCTGACGGGCGAACGCGCGCCGGTCGCGCGCCTGGTCGACCTGCCGGCCACGCTCGCAGCGATGACCGGCAAGATCGAACTGGCCTACGAAGGTGAGCAGGAGGGCCCGCTCAAGGTCGGCTGGCACGTGCTCGGCGAAGCGCTCAAGACGCTGTGGGCGGAACGCCTGCCGCCGGTGATCACCGAGGAGAGCAACGAACGCCCGGTCAGACGCGCCGAGGAACGCGGCAAGCCGGTGGACGAACGCGACCTCGGCCCATGGAAGGACATCCTCGCGTGGTTCGCCAAGGGCAATCGCGTGGCGCTCAGCGACCGCTCGACCACCGCTGAACACCTCGCGGCGCTCAACGCGGTTCCTGGCCTGGCCCAGGCCACCGAAGGCGCGCTCGCGCCGTCAGCGCAGGAGAAGGCGCTGTGGATGGAGTTCATCATCGAAGGCCTGTTCCATGGTGGCGCGCTGGCGCGTGAGGACAGCGCCCGCGGCCTGGTCTACAGTGACCTGCTGGCGCACATGATGGGACGCGAAGAACGCAAACGGAAGCGCTCATGAATCCGGCCCTGCTCGCCGATCTCCGTCGCGACCGCAGCGACTCAGAGACGTTGTTCAGCGCCGATCCGTCGGCGTTGGGACGCGCCTACGCGCCTGGGAAGTGGAGCGGACGTCAGGTCCTGCTGCACCTCACCGATGCCAGCGGCGTGCTGCTCGACCGTCTGCGCCGCCTGCAGGCGGATACCAAACCGCTGCTGTGGGCCTTCGATCAGGATGCCTGGGCCGAGCGCCTCGCCTCCCCGCAGCGCGATCTGCGCCTGGCCGGTGCGCTGTTCGCCGCCACCCTCGACACCATCGTCGAACTGGCGGGCCAGGTGCCCGCTGACCGCTGGGAGCGCGCGGGCATCCACAGCGAGATCGGCCGCAAGACCTTTGCCGAGGTCCTGGCTTTCGTCCACGACCATACCCAGCACCACTTCGCACAGGTGCGTGCCGCGGTCGCCGGCACGACCTGGACCGCGGGCGCGTCGCCGGCCCTGCGTACCTACTACGTGCCACCCACGCGCTGAGTCATGGCTGACCTATGAAATACAGCTACGAACACCTCGACTGGCGTGAGCTGGCCAACCGCCTGACCCGTGAAGGGCGGATGGATGACCTCTTCCGCGAGCTCATGCTGGCGAGCAATGGGGACGTCGAGCGGGCGCTGGAATACCTGGGCGAACTCAGCGAACGGTACCGTCAGCAGCTCGGCTTCGACCGTGATCAGTTCGAACAACGCCTGCGCGAGCGCAGCCTGATCAGCGGCCGGCCCGGCAGCCGCAAGCTGTCGCCTCGCGGTGAACGCGCGCTGCGTTCCGGCTGCCTGGAGGCGGTATTCGGGAAGCTCAAGGCGGGCGGCAGTGGCGATCACCAGCTGCCCAAACCCGGCAGCCACGGCGAAACCAACGACGTGCTGCGGCCATGGCAGCCCGGCGACGAATCCTACGACATCCATTACCGCGAGAGCCTCCTCGGATCGCTGCGCAGTGGTCGTGACCACCTGCACCATGACGATCTGGTGGTGCAGGAACGTGATCGCAACACCTCCGCCGCGACCGTCATGCTGATCGATGTCAGCCACAGCATGACGCTGTACGGCGAGGATCGCATCACCCCCGCCAAACGCGTAGCGATGGCCTTCGCCGAACTGCAACGCCGGCGCTTTCCACGCGATGCGTTGAACATCCTGCTGTTCGGCGACGACGTGCAGGAGGTCACCGTCGCCGAGCTGCCCTACATCAGCAACGGTCCCTTCCATACCAACACCTGTGAAGCCCTGCGCCGCGCGGCCGAGGTCCTGACCAAGCAGCACCAGCCGAACAAACGCGTGGTGATGATCACCGATGGCAAACCGACGGCCTTGTTCAGCGCCAAGCCCGGTCGCGACGGCAAGCGCCAGCTGATGATCAACAGCAGCTACGGCCTCGATCCGGAGATCGTCACCGCTACCCTCAACCAGGGTGCGCGTTTCCCGCGTCTGAAGATCGACCTGTCGGTCTTCATGGTCGCCAGCGACCCCTACCTCGAACGTTTCGTCAGCCGTCTGGTGGAGGTCGCCAAGGGCCGCGCCTTCCGCGCCACGCTCGGCGACCTGGGCAGCCAGGTGCTGTCGCAGATCTTCGGCCGCCGCTAGCCCGGCGGACGCTGCCGGCGTAAACGCATCACCGACAGCAGCACCAGCAGCACCATGGCGCCGACGCCGCCACCCAGGCCGCAGCGGTTGCCCTGGCCGTCTCCGCCTTCGACCGACGGTTCATAGACGAACAGCGACCGGGCACTGCTCGACGCCGGGCCGGGTGCACCTTCGCCATCATCGCTCGCGGTCACCCGCGCACCGAGGAAGCGACCCCGGTCGATGTAGCCGGTGGTGTATTCCCATGCCGTGGCCCCGGCGATGTCGACGTGTCCGGTGCCGGCCGCATCGTCGGCCCATTGCCATTGGATGGCGTAGGTGATGGCTCCCGGGCTGAGATCCCGGCCATCGTTCCAGGTGCCGGTGCTCGCGCGCAGGACGCGGCTGGCGGCCGCCAGGCTCACCACGCTGAGCTCTGGAATCGCCGTGACCACGGGGGCGTCGTTGCGCGGCTGGATGGTGACGGTGACGGCGATGGTATCCTCGCCGCCATACCCATCGGATACCCGCACGACGAAATGGTCACTGCCGTGATGGTCGGCCGCCGGGGTATAGTGGATCGACGCGGCGAGCGCATCGCCGGAAAGCGATACCTCCCCATGGAGGGGAAGCCCGCTCACCTCCCAATGCGTCGCCTGGCCTTCGTCGCTTTCGGATGCGTGCAGCGTGAGCAGGAATGGTTGCGGCGCGCTGTCCTCGTCACCCGTCATGGCGACCGCCTCTCCTTCGGCGATCACCGGCGCGGTGTTGGCATCGTCGTTGACGATGATCAAGGCGGGTTCGACCGCTGGCAGGATGACATGGCCAGCACTGCTCAAGGCGATCGGCACCACCTCGTCGGACTCGAACCGGGTGTCGCCGATCACCGGGATCGTCACCGGCAGGCTCAGCATCCCCGGGGCGAATACCAAGGTTCCCGAGCTGGCCAGATAATCGTTCACTGGGGAACCGTTCCCTCCGTGCGTGGACCAGGCGATGCTGATGGGTTGACTGCTGGGAATGTTCAGCCAGGCGGTCAACACGCGTGACGTCGTGCCCTGGTCGCCCTCCACCTGGATGAAGTCCGTCAGATAACATTCGGGGTACGGCGTCACCATTATGGCCACCATCGCCGGTGACGAGGTCAGCGAGCCATCATCCGCGACCAGGGCGATGGCATCGGCCCCGGTATAGCCAGGTTCCGGGACATAACGCAGCAGCATTCCAACCAGCGTGGCGGTCCCATGCAGCGGACCGTCGACGATCTGCAGCCCGGTGGCGTCACCGTCCACATCCTGCGGCGCCAGGGCCACCTGCACGCTGCTGTCCCGGGTCACCGTCAGCGCCATGCCGGCCACGGTGGGCGCATGGTTGACGTTCATCGTCACCACATACGCGGAACCGCTCGCCGAACCGCGATCATCATCCGCCGGCGTCGCCACCACGACGCGATCACGATCCATGGCCAGGACGCTGCCGAAGCCGGAACCGGCTGCGGGGTCCGGTTGATAGCTGGTCTGAACGCGGACGAAGCCGGCGGCGTCGAGGCGGGCATACCCATGGATCTCACCCCACGTCCATCCGCCCGAACCAGGGGCGCCCACCATCAGACGGTTCCCCTGGACCGCGACCGCGGCACCGAACCGGCCGTACCAGACGCCATAGCCATAGGAGGTGGGGGAATAGGTGATCCACGTGGCCAGGGTCTGGAGATGACTCCAGCCGCCTGACTGGAGCGTGAAGACGAAGGCCTGACCCTGATCCTGGCCATCGCCATCGCAGCCTGGCGCCCCCACCACCAGGGTCTCACGATCCAACGCGACACTGTAGCCGAAGTAGGCCCCCGCCTCGAAGGTCAAAGGCAACTGCACGGTCAGGTCGCTGATCGCAGTGGTGATGCCCGCAGCCACCAGGACCGCCCCGGTGTCCGCCACCACGAAGGATGCCCGCGGAGCTCCGGCGGCCAGGCGATCACCGGAGAGCGCGACGTTCCAACCCAGTCGCTGGAACTGGCTGCCACCAGCGATGCGATTGCGCTGCGACCAAGCCTCTCCGTCACGGACGAACACCCGTACGCTGCCGCTCCCGTCGAACGGTGTGCCCACCACCAGAGCGGTATCCGAAAGGGCGAGGTCGACGCGGTGGTCGCGATCGAGTTCCTCGCCCGGGAGCAGGCTCGCCGCGGCGATTGGCACCACCTGGGTACCCACGCCCCGCCAGCCGCTGGCGTCGCGCTCGAAGGTGGTGAGCAGCACCTGTTCACCCACGCTGCTACTGACCACCAGCACGCCGCCGTGCAGGGCGACGGCGGACCCGAAGCGCATATCATCACTGGCGAGCGGCAGGATGACCGCTCGTTGCTCCCAGGAACCCGCCACGCGGCGGAAGTGATAAACCTGGCCACGCGCTCCAGCCCACGGCGCGCCGACGATGACATCGTCGCCGGCAAAGGCCACGTCGGTGGCGAAGAGATGACCGTCGACACCATCATCGGCGAGCAACTTGTCGGTGGTCGGCAGCGACCTCACCTCGAGATAGAAATGTGCAGTGGCGCTGGCCCCCGCCTGATCGGTGACGGTGACCAGGAAATGTGTTATCCCCAGGCTGGCGATGGTGGGGGTTCCCGAGAACAGCCAGGTGCTGCCATCGAAGCTCAGCCCCTCCGGCCACAAACGATCGAGTGGCGTGAGCGACAGGGTGAGGAAATCGCCCTCATCGCGATCGAAAAACGAAATGCCGTTTCCGAACCCGCCGCTGAACGGCTGACCGACCCACGCGGTCAGGCCTGGGAATAGTTCGTACACCGAGGGTGGATCGTTCACCGGCGCCACGACGATGGGAACGACCACGGGATCCGAGGTCTGATAGGGATCCGTCACCACGACGGTGATGTGATCGGTACCAGACCAATCCGGCGACGGGGTGTAGGTCAGGTCGGGGAGGGAGCCACCGAGTACACCATAGGCCGGCCCTTCGATCACGTAGAACGACAAGGGATCGCCATCCCCATCTCTCGCGGTGAGCGTGAACGCCACCGGGTTGTCCTCGAAGGTCGATACCGTCAGCGGATCCACCACCGGCAACGAACCAAAAACCACCCGCGTGCGCATGGGGATCTGCACCACGCCTTGGACCGGATCATCGGAAGTGATCGTCAGCACATCGTCGTGCAGGCCGACTCCGCGCAGAGCGGAGTCGATCATGATGTCGACCTGGCTGCTGGTCCCCGCAGCGAGGACGCCGGAGCGTGGCGAAGCGCTGATCGCTGATGACGCGAAACGCACGGCCATCCCGTCATGCAGGAAGGCCTCATGATGGGTCGCCGTATTCCCCGCCGTGCCATCGGCATTCTGCAGCCCCACCGTCGCGTAGGGCAGATCCATGCGCTGGTAATACATGGTGATGACGCCGTCTGCCGTCAGGACCACCTGGCAGGTCAGTAACGGGCCCGTGGTGCCATGCCCGAAGAGGCCGACATCGGTGAATTGGAGGATGAAGGTTTCCGGCCCGGTCTGCTGGTAATGGGCGACCGAACCGGGATAGAAATACAGATCGCGCCAGAAGAAGGCGATGAGCGGCCTGGGCGCGTTCACGTCCGGAAGCCTCATGGTGGAATACGATGCCGACGTGCTGGTCGGGCTCAGCCACCCGTTGGAACACAGCCTGAACTCCGTCATCGAGCCGTCGAAGAAGGGGAAGGTGAAACCCAGCGGGAAGGGCCCGACATTGACGTCGTCCGTCCAATTCGGCAGCGCGGTGATCAGCGTGCCGGTGCTACGGATGTCGTTCCAGGTATAGGTCGGACCGCCGGGCTGGTCCGAGGTGCTGATGTGGTAGCCATGCCCATCGAAGGGGAGGCCGAGCGTCCACGTCAGCGGCAGGTTGCCCGTATTGGCGACGGTCAGCTGATGATGGATGGACTCGCCGAGCTGGACCGAGGCGGCGAGCGCCGTCGGCGTGACGACGATGCGCGGCGCGCCGAGATCCGCATCCCACTGGGTGTCGGGAGGAACCGCGATGGTGGCGGAGACCGGGATGAATCCCGAACGGCTCGCCGTCACCATCCAGGAACCGGGAGGCACGCCCATGGCCACGTAGGTGCCATCATCACCCGTCGTGGTGACGATCCCGGCCACGGTGATGTCGACGCCAGGAATGCCCAAGCCGGTGGTGAGATCGCGGATGGTGCCGTACAGGCGCGAACGGCTGACCACCACCATCACCGGCAGAGTCATCCATTCGCGGCCCGCGGCGTCATGGACGGTGTAGCTCAATTGGAGCTGATGATCGAGTGGGCAGCCGGCGGAGATCGCCAGGCTCACCGCGGTGCCCGTCGCCGATCCACCCGTCTCGATGTCGCCATGGACGCTGTGGGAACGCACGACGAAGGCATAGGGATCGCTGGTCGCCAGGGTGGCGGTGACGCCCATGGCCTGCGCAGCGCCGGCATTGCCGAGGCTGATGACGAGGTTGATGAATTCGCCGGGCTCGGGAAAACCGTCGGCGTCTCCGACCTCGACCTCGTGGTCATCGTCGATGGTGATGGGGCCGAGCACCGGATACGGGCGCGCCTCGACCAGCATGGTGATCGGGACGCGGGTGACTGGCGCATCCGGATCATCGCTGCTGATGATCACCTCCTGCTCATAGGCGCCGGGCAGACGCAATTCGGGAGTGAGGGTCACGGCGACGCTGGTCGCGACCGCAGGCTGGAGTTCGATGGCATGCTGATCCCAGGTCAGCCACTCGCCCAGCGAACCCGCGATCGATGCGTGCAGGGACAGGTCGCCGTGATTGGCGATGACGAGTGCACGGCTGGCCGTCTCCCCCTGACCGACCTGCACCACCATCGCCGACTGATCCACAGCGAGGTCCGGAGCGCCGAGCGCGAAGAGCACGCCGCTGGTGCCGGGAGGGGTCGTGATGACTTGAGGCACGCCGGCGATCAGGCCGGGGCTTTGTGCCACCAGGGTGTGGCTGCCATCCATCACCACCATGCTGAAGCGACCGTCGCTGCGGGTCTCGGCTTGGACCGTGGCTGGGCCGTAAGCGGTCACCAGGGCGCCGGCGATGGGGGCGCCTCCCGTCAAGCGCACCACCTGCCCGTTGATGGTCGAGGCGGTGGCGACGGTGACGGTGATGGGAACGGTCCAGGTCCGCTGCTGACCATTCGCCAGATCGCCCGTGACCGTCATGGTCGCCGTCATCTGGTGCGGTGTCGCCAGCGGGCTGGCGATGATGAAGACCGCCGCCTGGGCGGAGGCCACCTGCTGGCCGACCATGATGGTGCCATAGGTCGTCACCGGCTGGACCACCGTCATTTCGGCATTCCCGCTGGTCAGCACGCCCGTGACGTTGGTGGCCGCCTCATTGCCGACGTTCGCCAGCACGACCGCGACGGTGGCCAGTTCGCCCGGACTGATGATGCCATCGACCACTGGGCTGTCGGTGAAACTGGTGACCGCCGCGACCAGCTCAGGCCCCGCGATGGCCAAGGCGCTCGCCGCGAGGTCGAGCCGACCATTGCTGAGCACCAGACCCTGCATCGCCGCGGTGTGCCGGACCTGTGCCAGCAGCGTTTGTTTGATCAGCGTGCCGGTCAGCGAGGGATTGATGGATTTCAGCAACGCGCAGGCACCAGCCACATGCGGCGTGGCCATCGAGGTGCCGCTGAGGAAGCCATAGGAGTCGCCAGGCATGGTACTGTAGATGTTCGCCCCGGGTGCGCCCAGATCGACGGTGGTGGCGCCGAAACAGCTGAAGTAGGCGCGCGCGTCGGTGTGGTCGGTCGCGGCCACGGAGATGAGGTTGTCGCTCTCGTAGTTGGCCGGATAGAACGGATAAGCATCGTTGTCGCTGGAATGATTTCCCGCCGCTGCCACGAACAATTGGCCCCGCCCGCCGGCCGCATCGATGGCGTCCTTGAAGGCCTGGGAAAAACCGCCGCCACCCCACGAATTGGAGGTGAGGTCGAGGCCCAGCTGGTCGGCATAGGTCAGCGCCGCCAAGCCGTCGCTGATGTAACCCGAACCATTGGCGTCGAGGAACTTGAGGCCGACCAGGGATACCTGCCAACAGACGCCGGCCACGCCGATGCCGTTGCTGCCCGTGCCGCCGATGGTGCCAGCGCAATGGGTGCCGTGATAATGGTCATCCATGGGATCGTTGTCGTTGTTGACGAAGTCCCATCCATGCCAGTCGTCGATGAAACCGTTGCCGTCATCGTCGATGCCATTGATCCGCTTGTCCTGGCCCACGCCGTCGTTGCCGGACTCCCCAGGATTGGTCCAGATGTTCGCCGCCAGATCACCATGGGTGTAATCGATGCCGGTGTCGATCACGCCGACCCGCACCGCACGCCTGCCGGTGCCGAGCTCCCAGGCCTCGGGCGCATTGATGTCGGCGTCGACGACTCCCCCGGTCTGACCGAGGTTGTTCATGCCCCACAGATTCCCATACGCAGGATCATCCGGCGTGATGGTGGTGTGGACGAGGTAGTCGGGTTCGATCACATGTAAGGCGGGTTCTCCCTGCAGGGCGGCCTTGACCCGCGCCAATGCCTGATGGTCTTCAGCCGTGAAGGACAGCAGGTAGCTGTGCGTACCCGGCACGCGGGCGCGCACCTCCACCGCATGACGACGTGCCAACTGGCCGATCGCAGCGGCATCGATCCCGGGCGCCGCGCTCACCAGGATATGGTCGGCCACCATTTCGACCTGGCGTACGATACGCTCGCCCGCCGCTTCCCGGGCAACGGTCTCCTCGATCCGGATCAGCGGGTAGCGGACATCGCGTCGCACCAGACGCTCGCGGCGGAAGGTACCATCGTCTCCGGCGGGTGAGTCCTGTGCCGGGATGAGATCCCGATCGGGCCGCGGCACGGGCGCCACCGCGGTGCGGACCACCAACGGTGCGGCTGGCGTCCTGACTGCTGATGGAGCCGACACCAGCGGTAGTATACGCGGCGCGCTGACCCGGGCCGCGACAGCTGGCATCGCCACCGTCGTCGGGGCGGTTACTGGTGAAGCTGGGCGCGCCGTTGCCACAGCGGGCGGATGCGCCCCAGCGGGCTTCAGGTCCGTGCGCTCAGGAGCGCAACCGAGACTCAGCAGCACCCCACCCACGAACGACCACCGACGCACTTCCGACCACAGCCGCGCACAAGACATGACACCCCTCCAGAAGGGAGAGGGTTGGTAGCCAATGTTGCATAACCTGCAATCGACTGGATCGATGCGCTGTCGATGGCTTAAGCGACAAAAATGGTTGTTTCCTGCACGTTTTGGAGCAGCAGCTCGCGCAACTCACGTGAAAAGACCACCAGGAACCCATGCCGGCAGCCAGACGCGGAATTAGCGACGGGCGAAAAGCTCGCTCTGGCGCCGTGCCATCCAGTCGCAGATCTCCGCCAGATCGGCGAGCGGCCGGCGCGTGAAGGGAGCGGTCGGCTGATACGTCGGTGGACCGAACTCGGGAGTCAACGTGGTCTCTGCGAGACCCCGCCGCTCCTGCGCCGCCCAGCAGAGCTCCCACCAGGTTTCATGCGCAGCGAGTTCTTTCGCCCATTCCGGCGCGCGGGGATCGTTGACCTGCGGACCTTGCGCATGACCGACGCGGGCGTGCAGGTGCAGGCAGCGCGCGGCCACCAGGCGGATGGCAGGCAACTGATCTTCGAGCAGGCGTTCGCACACGCATACCCAATGGCTGAAATCGGCGGTGACGTTCAGCGCGGGGAAAGCCGTGAGTACCGGCACGGTACTCCAAGGCGCATGGAAGATCCGCCCACGATGGAGTTCGTGCGCCACCGGGATGGCCAAGCCACGTTCGTGAGCGGCCACGCGGCCATAGAAGTCGAGCGCCTCTCCCGGTGTGAAGGCGTCGCGACCACCGTGGCAGTTGATCAGGCGCGCTCCCATGTCATGGGCGAGGGCGCATTGCTGCTGGAACGAGTCGACATGCCGCGCGACCGTCCCACCCGTGACGAAACCGTCGGTGAAGATCTGCGCCACCAGCCCAAGGCCGAGATCCCGCATACGCGCCGTGAGCTCGTCGCGCTGTGTCTCCGTCAGCTCGAGGATGTTCACCTCGATCGCGCCATAACCCGCGGCCTTGGCGCGCGGCAGGAACGTCGCCCACGGCTCGTCCACACCCCACAGATGGCGCACCAGGATCAGGCGCATCGCGGTGCACAAACGATAGACATCGGGTGATCTTGGCGCGAAGCGGGCACAGCGGCATGGTCAGGGTGCACGACGACTGTCAAACCGGTGGTCGCGGTTCGCATCGAGAGGATGTTCACTTTCGTACTGGTTGACGGCTCGGTTTCATCGGTGGGGTTAGCGGTAAATATCGGCCTCGGTCCGATTCAGGACAGCACCTCCCAATGACCGCCCTTGGTCGGGCCGACTCGTTTGAGTCGGCCAGCGGCCTTCAGCCGCACGATATGCCATTCCACACCTTTACGGGTGATACCCAGCTGGTGCGCGAGCTGGTCGGTGGTCATCAGGCGTTGCGCCGCCAGCAGGCGGACGATTTCTTCCCTAGTTACCTCCCTAGTTTCTTCCCTAGCTCCCGTCCCCGCCTGGGCGCCCGGCACCGGTGTGGGCGCATAGCGGAACTCCACCCATAACCCCGACGGCTGGTAGCGCAGCTTCGGAGCCGGTACCTGCGCCGCACGGCAGGCTTCCATGATGCGTTCGATGCCACGTCCCCACGCCTCGATCATCCCGGCGCGGAAGAAGACGTTGGCTACGTCGGGGTTGAACGGCTGCGAAGGATGTTTGCGACGCAGCTTGGCCACCGTCCAGTGCTGGGCAGTTCCCCAGGGTTCCATACCAGCAGCTTGTCCTGATAGACGCTGATCTGGATGGGCGTGCCGCTGGCATAGTCCTTATGGATGATGGCATTGAGCACCGCTTCGCGCAGCGCCGCCGCGGGCACCGGGAAGCGTTCGAGGCGTTGCAGCCCCTGATAGCTCAGTCCTGCTGTCAGGTACTTCGTCAGCAGCAGATCCATGGTCCGTTCGACCTGGGTGAAGAGGTCGCCATGGATCTCATCGTGGTAGCAGATCCAGCGCAGGTACTCATCGCGCCAGGACTCCTCCCATTCGGTGTGCTGACTTTCCTTCATACCAGGCGGGTCTGGCCGGTGAGGAGTTGCTGCATCATTCCTTGTTTAATGGAGCGAGTCTCGTCACGGCGCTGCTCCAATATCGCTAGTTCTAGATCCCTTTCGCTCAGTAAATAACGACGCTCAGTCCAGCTCAGCGGGCGCAGGGCGCCATTGCCGATGGTGGCGCCGTCAGTGGGTACGAGGTCGAAGAGGATCTGCTGGTCGGATTTTTTGGGCACGGCAGGAAGGTAAGCGCGAAATGGCGACGCGCGAGCGTCCTGCCAGTCCCACCTGTCGCGGTGGCATCTCGCTTTCGAGAGCGCGTGGTGAGACCTCGGGGCACATGGGATTGCCCCCGGGCCGGCTGGCAGCCGGCGGTCCCAGGGGGGAGCGACCGTAAAACAATGCGACCCGCAGGCAGCCGCCCGCGGGTCGCATAAACCATCATCGCTGGACGACGCGCCTATTTCTTGCGCTTGTCATCCAGGTTGCGGTTGATCGCTTCCGGATCCATCACCACCGGTGCGCCGTCTTTGGGCACCTCGACCTTGGCGCTCCACAGGATGGCGTTGACCACTAGGCGGCGGAAATCGTCGTTGGCCCAGTTCTTGTGGTTGTGACCGCCGGTGAAGCCGAAGCCGCGGCCGCCGTTGGGGCGGTCGTACGCCCAGGCGGTGACTTCGCTGCGACCGGGGTGGGCCTTCGCGTCGGCGGTGCCGCGGGTGCCGTCGGGCGGCACCGATTGCAGGATGTGGGTCAGGCCGGCGGGGTCGCTGCGCCAGCGCATGTTGTAGTACCACTCGTCCTTGATCTCGAAGGGCTTGACCCCGCGCGTGACGGGATGGTCGGGCAGCGTGCCGAATTTGGCGACCCAATGCGGATTGATCGAGATCTCCGCGTCGTAGTAACCACCCATCCAGTCGATAACGCGCGAACCGGTCTCCTTGGTGTAGTCCACCGCGTAGTGGATGTTCACCCAGCCGACGCCCTGGTCCATCAATGGCTGGATGACGTCGAGCTTCTTGTTCACCGGATGACCGCCGCGGCCGTCCATGTACAGCACCAGCGCTTTCGCGCCTGTGAGGATGGCCTCGTTCTTGGGCCAGCCATCACGTGCCATCACCGGGAAGACGCCAGGGGTCTGTTTGAGCATGTCCATCAGGATGGCGCTGCCGGCGAAGAACTCATGGTCACCTGGGCCGTGGCTCTTGGAGCCGGCGATGATCACGATCTTGGTCAGGCTCGCATCGGTGGTGTCGACCTCGAGCGGCACGCCCGACTGGTCGTAGGGATCGATCGCCGCGTGCAGTGGGATCGCCACCGCACAGAGGGTCAGGACGGGCAGGAGGAAACGCATGGGAGCTCCAGGGTCAGTCGGGAAGGACATCGATGGTGATGGCGCGGAAATGGACCAGGGCCTTGCCGTCGCCATGGATCTGCACGGCGATGCGGCCGTCGAGCGGGATGGTGGCATCGGCTTCGCTATAGTCGACGGTCTGGGTGCCGTTGATCGCCAGGCGGATGCGCGGTCCTTCGCAGCGGATCTCGTAGCGGTTCCACTCGCCGGGCTTCTCGCTGCGCGCCACCACCGCGGGATCGGCCTTGGCCAACACGGTGTTGCGCCGCGATTCGTCGTACAGCGAACCGCTCCAGTCCTTGCCGATGTCGGCCTGGTAGCCGCGCATCTCATGGGCGGGCTGGTCGATGCGCACACTGCGCACCTGCACGCCGCTGTTCACGAAGCCCTCGCTGCCGAGGAGCTTGTATTCCAGGCGCAGGACGAAATTGCGATAGGACGCCCGCGTGGCGAGGAACTCGTTGCGCGGCGCCATCTGCTCCAGACTGCCGGCGACCAGGGCGCCGCCCTCGATGCGCCAGGTCTTTTCGGTGTCGCCCTCCCAGCCGGTGAAGGTGGTGCCGTCGAACAGCGTTTGCTCGGCGGCGGACAGCGGAAGCAGCGTGAGCAGGCCAGCGACGACGGCGGCACTCGTGAAAAGCCAACGCATGGGGATCTCCTCGGCAGGGACGTGGTACCCGCTGGCCATTGAACTGTTGCCCGCCAAGGACCAGCGGTCAGGCGGCGCATCACTTCATTGGCGCGGTGGGATGAGGTCGCCACGAGACCTCAGGTGTTCACCGGCACCGCTTCCGGCTGCGGACGGGCGCGATAGGGGACGAAACGCTTGAGCTCGCTGAGCGGGCGTTCGAAGAGGTGGAAGCTGAGCGCCGCCACCACCACGGTGAGGACCACCGCCGCGAGCACGGGGACGACTCCCTCCGTAGCCAGCCCCAGGCGTGGCAGCACGCGCAGCTGCAGCACCGGCAGCATGATGCCGTGGTACAGGTAGATGCCGTAACTGATCTGGCCCAGGTAGGTGATCGGCCGCCAGGTCAGCACCTGGCCAGTGGCACCCGTGAAACCCTGGCAGGCATGCAGCACCAGCGACGCCCACATCACCGCCATCACCGTGCTGAGGACGACGTCGACACTCAGGCCGATGAACGAGTCGTGGGTCCGGACCACAAACATAACCGCGACCAGCAGGACGATCGCGCCCAGTCCGGTCCGGCTGCCCAGCCAGCGCATCAGCGCACCGGTTGGCTGCTCGCGATAGGCATAGGCCGCCCAGGCGCCGGCGG
>JANPIY010000234.1:0-7654 GCA_031425255.1 Planctomycetota bacterium | reverse complement strand
TCGCTCCCGAGCACCTCAGCGAGGACATCCGCAGCGATGTGCGGTCAGACATCTTCATGCTCGGTGCACTCATGTTCCGCATGATGACCGGCGAGGGCCTGGTCACCGGCTACAACGCGCACGAGGCCCTGCACAAAGTGGTCGCCAATGGCGCGCGCACCTTGCGCAGCATCCAGCCCGGCGTCAGCCGCGACCTCGACCTGTTCTGCCAGCGTCTGGTGGCAGCGGAGCGCAAGGATCGTTTCCAGAGCTACCGCGAAGTGATCGATACCCTCGACAAGTTCGGCGGCGGCGCGAAGCGCCAGACGCTGCGCCTGACCCAGAGCGTTCCCGTCTCTCCCGGCGGTGGCGTGGCGCAGGTCCGCCGTACCGGCACCGGACAATTGCGGCGCACTGGCACTGGCCAGATTCCCCATGGCCTCGGCGGTAGCACCACGGCGGTACGGCGCAGTTCAGCCGGATCGGGCGAACGCCCAGGAGTGGCATTGCGACCACGTCCGGCCGGCGGATCGGGTGCCGGTGTCGGCATCGTGGTGATGGTGGCGGTGGTGGTGGTCGCTGCGATCGCCTTCCTGCTCTTCAATCCGGGCCGTTCCAAGGCGCCGGGGCCGACTCCGACGGCGGTGCCAGCGGACCGTCCGGCCACCACCACGGTCACGACGCCCGCGGTCAGGGCGCCAACGCCGAAACCGCTCCCGCTCCTGCCGAAGGACGTTGCGAATACCAAGGATCCGGCGACCAGACCTGCAGGTGATGGTGGACCCAATACCCGTGCACCATCCTGGATCGTCGCCGGCGAGAAATCGTCGACGACTCCCGCCACTGCTGCGACCACTCCCACCACTGCGACCACTCCCTCGGTGGCAGCGGTGGTGACCCCAGAGGATCGCGTCAACCTGATGAGCGAGATCGCCGATCTGGAGCGCAAGGGTTTGTTCAAGCAGGCGCTCGCGAAATGTGAACTGCTGCCGACGGTCGAGGAACGCCAGTCGCGCCTGTTGCAGGTCGCGCGTCATCACCAGACGCGCAAAGACGAGCTCCAGGTGCAGCTCGCCGTGGCCAAGGACCACGCCCAGGTCGAACACCTGCTGCAGCCGGCCAAGGAACTCTGGGGCATGCCCGAAGACGAGGCGTGGGTGAAGGAGCAGTTGGCGGCAGCGGAGAAACGTCTGGGTAAGAACAGCGGCAAACCGGCCAAGCCGGTGGATCCCAAGCTCCCCCAGGTGGAACAGGCGGACATCGACCCGGCGGCATTGATCGATGGCCAGATCACCAAAGCCCTGGCCAATGGCCAGTCGGCGCAGGTGCCACCGATCCTCACCACCCTGGCCGTTGGCGTCCCCAGCACCGGCGCGATCAAGCGCAAGGTGGCGATCTTCGATCAGCGTGCTGCCCAGTTGGCGAAGGTGCTCGAGGAACGTCATCCCAAGCTGCGCGTGCCGCACCCGACCACCAATGAGATGTGGGACATCGTCGGCATCACCGACCAGTCGATCACGGTCAGTTCCGCGGGCGGCAGCAAGACCGATCTGACCTGGAGCCAGGTGTCGACCAAGGATTATGCCCGCCTCTGCGGCGAGGTCGCCAGCTTGTCGAATGCCACCGCGGATGACTTCGCCCTCGCCACGGTCATGCACCTGTTGGCGGAAAACACCGCGCTGGCCGGCGTGGCACTCAAACGTGGCAAAGGTCAGCTCGATCCGGCGGTGGGCAGCGACCTCGACCTGCTGGTGACCTTTGCACGTCAACGTGATGCGCTCGACCTTGTGGCCAAGGCCAAGGACGCGGCGGCGAACGGCAACACCAAGGGATTCAACGATGCGCTCGAGGCGTTGAAGCGCTCCGACGACAAGGTCATGCCGCTGGTGGTGGCCTCCATCGCCGAGCTCGAACGCAGCCGTCTGCAACCGGGCACCGTGACACTGAACCCAGGTCAGGGGGCGACCTCGACGACCCGCGATAAACTGCTCTTCGACAGCCCGGATGATCTTAAAGCCTTCACCGATCGCTCCGGCACCTGGCAGGTGAATGCCGGCATGGCGGTCAACAACACCGACGGTGCCCGCCTGCAGCGACGGGACTTGGAAGATGCACGCAGTACTCAACTGATCTTCATGCCGATGAATAATCGTGGGCAGATGATCGTCGACTTCCGCGGCGTGCGTTTCGAGATCGATCTCAGCAGCAGCACCTACCGCGCGATCTCCAAGGAGGAGACGCTCAAGGCCCGCCCGTTCACCTTCCTGCCCAAAACCGCCTGCTCGATGTATTTCGAGCTGCGCCAGCCGGGCAACCTGATCAATATCACCGTCAACAACGGTGCTGACAGCATGTCGATCAAGGCGGGCGATTCACTGACCGACAACCTCGGCATCGCCTGCGAAGGGGGTGCCTCGATCGCCTTGGATGAATTGCAGATCATGCGCGGCAAGGCGGCGGCGAACAAGGAGACCCAGGGCGATCTGCGCAAACTCGGTCTCGAGCCCTTGGGCGACGCCGTGCTGGGCACCCCGCCAGCCATCCTCCTGCCGGCGGTGAACCAGGGTGGCGCCAGTGGCGTGGCCATCGCCCTGCGCGACAACATCATCGGTGCGAGCTTCGACGTCAAAGGCAGTGGGATGCTGCGCATCCAGCTCAGCCCCAACCCCAACGACCGCGGCGTCGGGCAATGGCTCGATCTGCCGTTGGGCACCGTGGCCACCGCCTACAAGGTTTCCTGGCTCAAGAACACGCTCCTCATCAGCGATGCCGCAGGAACGGAGCTCGGAAGCGTCGCATTGACCGCGAAATATACCCATCTCATGATCGTCGCGCTCAAGGAGGCCACGTTGCTCTCGACGCCTCGTCTGACCTATCAATGACCGCAACGGTTCCCAGCCCAGCCTGGATGCCGTCTCGTCTCCGGCTCCGCCGCCTGCCGGCGGGCCACCCATCGAACCCGCTCACGCCATTTACCCGTCATGATCACCCAGCCGTCGGCTGCCCGGTGTCCATGCACGTGTTCGTTTTCCCCACCTCTTGCACCCGGTTCCCAGGATGATTGACCCAGCGACCACCAAAACCTTCGTCATCGACACCAACGTCCTGCTCCACAATCCCAATGCGTTGTTCGCCTTTGCCGACAACCATGTCGTCATCCCGATGATGGTGCTGGAGGAACTCGATAAGTTCAAGAGCGCCAACAACGAACTCGGCTCCAACTCGCGCGAAGTCGCGCGTGCGCTCGACCGCCTGCGCATGAAGGGTTCGCTACGCGATGGCATCCCGACGCCGCAGGGTGGCCTGGTGCAGGTGCTGATCCCGTACGATGAGATCGCCGGCATGCTGCCCGGGGTCAATGACAACCGCATCATCGGCTGCGCCCAACTGCTCAAACGCCAAGGCAAGAACGTCTTCTTCATCTCGAAGGACATCAACGCGCGGGTGAAAGCGGATGCCCTCGGCATCCCGAGCGAGGATTTCGAGAATCAGAAGGTCAATGTCGACGAGTTGTATACGGGGTGGATACGCCTGGAACGCGACGCCGCCCGCATCAAACAACTTTCGGCGCTGGAAGGCATCGCGCCCGATGACCTGGAGCCTGGCCTGGGCGAGAAGCTCAACGCCAACCAGTTCGTGCTGGTCCAGGAAGGCGAGGACGAGGACATCAGTGCGCTGTTCAGCTATGATGCCACCGCGAAGATCCTCCGCCGCCTCGATGATGATCCGCCACAACTGTTCGGCGTCGCCCCGCGCTCGCTCGAACAGCGCATGGCCTTCGAACTGCTGCTCGACGACCACATCAAGCTGGTGACGCTGGTCGGCCAGGCGGGGACGGGCAAGACCCTGCTCGCCCTCGCCTGTGGCCTGGCCAAGGTCATCCATGACGAACGCTTCAAGAAGCTGCTGGTCAGCCGGCCGATCATGCCGCTCGGCAACGACATCGGTTACCTGCCCGGCACCAAGGACGAGAAGCTCAGCCACTGGATGGGGCCGATCTTCGACAACCTGCACTTCCTGCTCGCAAGCGAGGAACGTGATCCCGACGAGGTGATCAAGCGCCTGATCCAGGAGGAGTCGATCACTCTGGAGGCGCTGACCTACATCCGCGGGCGTTCGATCAGCAAACAATACCTGATCGTCGATGAGGCGCAGAACCTGACTCCGCACGAGATCAAGACCATCATCAGCCGCGCCGGCCAGGACACCAAGGTGGTGCTGACCGGCGACCCGCACCAGATCGACAATCCCTATCTCGATGCGAGCTCGAACGGTCTGACCTATGTGGTGGAGCGCATGCGCGGGCAGGTGCTGGCTGGTCACGTGACCTTGCAGAAATCGGAACGCAGCGAACTGGCGGGTATCGCGGCTTCGTTGCTCTAGCGGCGGTTTGCGCCTCGACGCAGCGTCGAGGCGACCCCGGCTTTGCCGGGGTGTTTCGCTTCGCGAAACCAAACCTGGTCCCCGCTCGCTCGCGCAGGCGAGCTCGGGGGATCGTTGTTCGCGGGCTCTGCCCGCTACGCCCGCCAGGGGCTCTGCCGCCCCTGGACCTGCACCTTCGTATGCCGCGATTAGTTCGCTCTCTCTGGAAGCCAGGGGCTGGGCCTGCCAGGAGCCCGCTTTCCTGAGCGCTCGGCGGCAGCATCATCCCACGCGCATGCACCCGTAGCTCAGCTGGAAGAGCAACGGCCTTCTAAGCCGTCGGTCGCAGGTTCGAATCCTGCCGGGTGCGCTCTTTTATGTGATTCGGCTCCGCTTTCATTGCCGCCGAGTCCGGTGTCGCACATCTAGCGCGCACGAGTAGCACCCGCTCGGATTCCTGGCGAGCGGAAGCCGCAGCGATCTGCGCGTCCATGGGGTGGGTTTTGTGACACCTGGCCCCGGGGTACCGGTGGTGCCACACGCGCTGCCGGCCCGAGCCAGCGTGGACGGGGTGGGGGCCGAAGACTCCATACCCTGGCTGCATGTACCATATCCCCCTCCGTTCCTATCGCTGTGCTGCCTTCGCGTTCGTGCTGTTGTGTGGCAGCGGCGGATGGGCCGCCGACCAGTACGTGACGCCGGAAGGCGCCGGGACCAGGGATGGATCCACCTGGCAGAACGCTAAGCCAGGGACCAAGGACTCTTTCCAGGCCGCCTGGGACGCCCTGTCCCCAGGGGACACCCTGCGGGTGGGCAGCGGTGTCTATGAGGGCCTGAGCATAAAAACGCGTACCGGCGGCTTGGCAGGCAAACCGGTGCGGCTGGTGGGTGAGGATCGTGGCACCGGGTTGCCGATCTTCACCAGCACTTTCGACAAGCGGAAGGGAGGTGCGACTTTCTTCGCCGCCGCGGAAGGGGTTTCGCACGTCGAGATCAGCGGCTTCCACCTCAAGGCTTATAGACGTGGCGTGTTCCTCCGCGGCAAAGGATCGGATTTCAAGCTGACGAAGCTGGTGATCGAAGGGGCGCTCGAGGGGATCCGCTGCGATGGCGGCGCCGAACCCGGGAAGCCTGAGCTGGCCACCCATGACGTGGTGATCGCTGACTGCCGTTTCGACAAGTTCGTGAAACGGGGGGTGCGCCTCCAGGGCGGCAGCTACCGCTGGCGTATCGAACGTTGCTGGGCCGACGCGGGGGGGAAGGAATGGTTCATCGAACCCTTTGCGATCTGCTTCCAGCTGTCGGCGCGGCCGGGCAACCCGGCTTATGCCAAGTCTGGCGATGAGGCCAAGTTCCAGGCGGGGACGTTGGAGCCGGGCGGGAACGCACCAGGGGACGACGTCAGCAGCGAGAAGAAGCTCGCCCAGGATGATTTCGAAATCCGTCCACCCGCCGAGATCTTCGCCATGGAACACGATATCGAACTGGTCGACTGCGTGGCGCTGAATACCTACGCTGAAGGCACCGGCAAGGACATGACCAGGTATTGGAATGGTGATGGCTTCTGCGGCGAGGCCGGTGCGAAGAACTTCCGCTTCGTCCGGTGCGTGGCGATGCACCACACCGATGGCGGATGGGACATGAAATCGGACAACCTCGAATTCGTCGACTGCATCGCGATCGACAACAAGGACAACTTCCGCCTGTGGGCCGGTTCGCCCAAACTCGTCAACTGCGTGTCGGCCTTCGCCTTCAAACGCGGCGGATCCGGTGCGACCACCGGACTGTGGTGCAAGACCTCGGTTCAACTCACCAGATGCACCTTCATCGATGCCCCGGTCGCCGTCGAGGAGGGGGGCCAGGTGGTGACCTTCACCGATTCGATCTTCGTCGGCGCCAAGCCCAAGGATTCCGCGGCGGTGGTGTTTACGAACAGCCACGTCGGCGACGGGAACGAAGCAAAGATCACCGCGCGAAGAGGCTTTATATGGGAGAAGCCATGCACCGTGTTCGACAGCCCGACCTATCCAGATCTGGGGTTCAGCAGTATGCGCTGGGGGAAATGAGCGGCTGTTCCGTTAACTCATTGATTCACGAGGCCACCTCGCCCAGGTAGCTCCCATGCGCTGCGATCATCTGTGACCAGGTGAGCGTTTTATGGCCTTGCGTGGTTTCGAGTGCCTCGTGACACCTGTCCGATGGGGAAGACCGTTTAACCCGCAGAGACCGCGGAGGGCGCAAACGCGAGCATTTCTACAGGGCGCAACGGCGAAATTTGCGGTTTGAATTGTCTACACCGCTCCTTCCGACGGAACGGTCGCGGATTGCCGCAGAGACCCTTTTATCCGTGAGTCCTGCGTGAGGGACCGGTCGTTTGCGTGGGTTCGACCGCAGTGCTCAACCATGCAACTACGGATGCCCTATCTTTTCAGGCAGACATCCTATCTTCACAATCCCGCTTAGGGTGCTCCTGTTGCCGCGACCCGGTGCTTCCAGTCCAAGCCTGCTCGCAGCTTGCGCATGTCGCCTCACCCCGTCCGAGATGACACCATGCGCTCCCTGACCGTCATCGCCTTAGTGGCCGCCTTCTCATTGCTGCCCGCAGCTGAGCCAGATCCCCTGCCGTCCTGGAATGAGGGTGCCACCAAGCAGGCCATTCTCGCCTTCGTCACGCAGGTGGTGACCGTGGGTTCGCCCGGCTTCGTCCCACCCGCCGAACGCATCGCCACCTTCGACAACGACGGTACCCTGTGGGCCGAGCAGCCGCTGTACGTCCAGCTCGCCTTCGCTCTGCTGCGGGTGCAGGAGCTGGCTCCGCAGCACCCCGAGTGGAAGACCCAAGAACCATTCGCCTCGGTGCTGGCGGGCGATGTCAAGGCGGCCCTGGCCGGTGGCGAACGCGCGATCGTGCACCTCGTCATGGCTACGCACGCCGGTATGACCTCCGATGAATTCAGCGCCATCGCTGCGCAGTGGATCGCCACCGCGCGACATCCGCAGACCAAGCGCCTGTACACCGAGATGGTCTATCAGCCAATGCTCGAACTGCTGGCGCACCTGCGCGCGCATGAATTCAAGACCTTCATCGTCTCGGGCGGCGGCGTCGAGTTCATGCGCCCATGGAGCGAGCGCGTCTATGGTATCCCACCGGAGCAGGTCATCGGCAGCACCATCAAGACCAAAGTCGAGATGCGGGGCGGTAAACCGGTACTGGTGCGGCTGCTCGAGATCGACTTCATCGATGACAAGGAAGGCAAGCCGGTCGGAATCCAACGCCACATCGGGCGGCGCCCGCTCGCCGCGTTCGGTAACT